>JANXUM010000378.1 GCA_025356215.1 Bryobacter sp.
CCCGAATCCTACAAGGGCGAAAGCGTGAAACTGTATCGCAACCTGGGCGGTGGAAAGTTTGAAGATGCGACCAAGAAGGCGGGGCTGTACGACATGACGGCGAAGACGCTGGGCGTGGCGGTGCTGGATTACAACGCCGACGGCTGGCCAGATATCTTCAGCGCCAACGATACGCAGCCGAACAAGCTGTACCGCAACAACCGCAACGGGACTTTCACCGAGGAGGGGATGGCGGCGGGCGTGGCCTTTGGCGAGGACGGCGTGGCGCGCGGGGCGATGGGCGTGGACGCGGGGGATTATGACCGCTCGGGCAAGCCGCATTTGCTGGTCGGGAATTTTTCAAACCAGATGTTGGGGCTGTATCACAACGAGGGCAAGGGGCTGTTTGTGGACGAAAGCCCGCGCAAAACGGTGGGCAAGGCGAGCTTGCTGCGTCTCGCGTTTGGGGTGTTTTTCTTCGACTTCGACAACGATGGGTGGATGGATATTTTTGCGGCCAACGGGCATATCGACGAGGAGATTCAGCGGGTGCAGCCGAAGGTAAGCTACAAGCAGCCGCCGCTGCTGTTTCGCAATACGATGAAGGGCTTTGACGACGTTTCGAGCAAGAGCGGGGCGGACCTGACGCGACCGTTGGTGGCGCGCGGGGCGGCGTTTGCGGACTACGATCACGACGGCGATTTGGACATCGCGATCAACAACAACCACGGGGCGGCGGTGCTGTTGAAGAATGAGGGCGGGAGTAAGCAGAGTTGGCTTGAGCTGCGGCTGGAAGGGGTGCAATCGAACCGCAGCGGGCTGGGGGCGGTGGTGCGCGTGGAGATGGCGAACGGCGGGCGGCAGTGGCAGATGGTGCGATCGGGATCGAGTTATCTGAGCCAGTCGGACCTTGCGCTGCACTTTGGCATGGGCGCGGAGACGGCAGCGAAGAGCATCGAGATCGAGTGGCCGAGCGGGAAGAAACAGCGCTTTGCGAACGTGGCGGCGCGCAAGCGCTATGCGGTCAAAGAAGACTCTGAGAAACTATTAGAGAAATGAACGATTTGAACCTGCGCATTGCCGCGATCACCGATGAGTTTTCTCCCACCGATCTGGACGCGGCGCTCAAGCCGATGCATTCGATCGGGATGACGGGCGCGGAGCTGCGCGTCGTGTTTGGCAAGAACATCATGGACCTGACGGACGAGGAAGTAACGCGGGCGACAGACATGTGCGGGGCCAAGAAGGTGTCGATTCTCGGCATCGCTTCACCGATCTTGAAGTGCGTGCTGCCGGGCGGGCCGGCTGTCGATACGCGGTTCCAGCAGGATAGTTTTAACGCGAAGTATACGTTTGACGATCAGCAGCGGTTGCTGGATCGGGCGTTTCGTCTTTGTGAGATGACGGGCGCGAAGATGATCCGGGTGTTCAGTTATTGGCGGACTGTGGAGCCGACGGCTTGCTTTGACGCCGTGGTGGAGGCGTTGGATGGCCTGGCGAAGCAGGGTGCCAAGCAGGGCGTGACGATCGGTATCGAGAACGAGCATGCTTGCCAGATTGGGACGGCGGCGGAATCGCGGGCGATACTCGATGCGGTCGCGCATGAGAATTTGAAGCTGGTCTGGGACCCGGCCAACGCGCTGGTTGCCGGGGAGGATCCGTTTCCGCATGGTTATGGGTTATTACCGGTGGACCGGATTGCGCACGTGCATGTGAAGGACTGCCATATGGATGGGCACACGCCGATCTGGGGACCAGTGGGGACGCGGCACGTGGATTGGAAGGGGCAGATTGCGGCGCTGGTTGCGGATGGGTATCGCGGCTATTTGAGCCTGGAGACGCATTGGCCGGGGCCGGATGGGGACAAGATGCTGGGGTCGACGATATGCGGTTGGAACATGCGGGGGCTGGCGGCGAAGTAGGGGAACTGCATAGCACCACCGATTTGTGGTGTTTTGTGATACTAAGAAAGTATGCCGTACGAGCCGCATGAGCACGCCATTTGGAAGCGTCTGTACCAGCGTATGCTTCCACAGTGGGAGCACGGGGCGACGCCGGTCTTTTTAGAAGGCGTGGCGAAGCTGGCGCTGGCTCCCGACCATGTGCCGGAGCTGTCGGAAGTGAATGCGCGGTTGGCGCCGCTGACGGGCTTTCAGGCGGTAGCGGTGCCGGGCTATGTGCCAGCAGCGGTGTTCTTCGATCATTTGAGCCAGCGTCGATTTCCGACCGTAACGAGTGTGCGAGCCGAGGCGCAAATGGACTATCTGCCCGAGCCAGACATCTTTCACGATGTCGCCGGGCATGTGCCGATGCACACCAGCCCCGTGTTTGCCGATACCCTGGCAAGCTATGGGGCGCTGGCGGCGGACCTGCACGATGAGGAGAGCGTGGCGGGGGCGCTGGCGCGCTTCTTTTGGTACACGATCGAGTTTGGGTTGATGGATACGTCGCAGGGGCTGAGGGCTTATGGGAGCGGATTGCTTTCGAGCTACGGAGAGCTGGATTACGCGCTGCATTCGCCGAATGTTGTCAGGCGGCCATTTGATTTGGCCGAGGTACTGGCGACTCCGTTTGAGATCGACCACTTTCAGAATCAGCTCTTTGTGGTGGACAGCTTTGACCAGCTTTACGCGGCGGTGGGGGAGTTGCGCCGGCGGTTCGCGGCCATTGGTATCCTATCGTAGTAGGATACTTTGTATGCCGCGCGGAAACCCTTCACCGAAGCTTGCGATCACCGTAGACCCCGATGTTCACGAAGGGGTCCTCGCAGCCGCCGCCCGCGAGGGAGTGAGCGTGTCGGCCTGGATCACAGGGGCGGCGCGTGAGGCGATGAGGCGGCGGGCCGGATTGGCGGCGGTTGCGGAGTGGGAAAGAAAGTTTGGAGCCTTCACACCGGAAGAGATGGACGAGGCGCGCAGCAGGGTGCTTGCGCAACTCCAGGCGCCTCGTAAAGTGCGGCGGTCGGCTTAGTGAGCTTCGTCTACGACGCCGGCGTACTTGTGGCCGCAGATCGAAACGAAGCGCGGACGTGGGCGGAACATAAGGTTCGTTTGGAAATGGGAGCGATTCCTGTTGTTCCCGCGCTTGTGGTGGCACAGGTCAGCCGTTCGCCCAGACAGGCCCAACTTCGGCGCTTCCTGTCGGGGTGCATCGTCGTACCTTTTGGCGAGAGCGAAGCCCACGAGGCGGGCCACCTGCTAGCTGCGACCAGAACGGCGGATGTGGTTGACGCCGCTGTCGTAGTGGCCGCTGTCCGCGAGAGAGCGGAGGTGATTTTGACAAGCGACACCGGCGACATCGGTCGACTTGTACGGGCATCAAGACGCGAAATCGCGGTCTTCGCCGTCTGAGAACGGCCCTACGCCGCCAGGTCTCTACCCTTGGTCTCCGGCAGAAAGAAGACGATGACCGCACCCATCAAAAAGAAGCCGGAGTTCAGCAGCAGGGCGAGATCGAGACCGCTTTTGTCCGCAACCGCGCCCACGGTAAGAGGGGCTAGCGCACTCAGGCCGCGGCCGAAGTTGTAGACAAAGCCTTGGCCCGCGCCGCGCACCGCTGTTGGATAGAGTTCCGCCAGCATCGTGCCGAAAAGCGAGAAAAAGCCGGTGCCGAAGAAGCCAAGCAGTGGGCCGGAGATGAGCAGGAAGGTCGAAGCGTAGTCGCCCGCCCAGCGCGGGGCGCTTCCGTAAGCCAGCGTCATGATGGCGGCGGCGACGACGTAGATGGCGAAGGCCAGGCGGCGGCCCAGGCGGTCCGCCAGGAGCCCAAAGCAGTTGTAGCCGAAGAAGGCGCCCATCTGCATCGCAATGATCCAGCCGCTGGTTTTGACAATGCTGAAGCCCGCGCCGCCTGCGGATTTAGGCGCGGCCAGAAAGCCTGGCAGCCAGGTGAAGACGCCCCAGTAGGCAAAGAGGACTGTGGTCGCCAACATTGTCGCGATGATCGTGACGCGGCGTAATGGGGCGCGGAAGATGTCCCAAAGGCTGCCAGCGGGGGCGGTGCGCTCTAGCCACACGGGCGGCTCTGGAACATTGCGGCGGATCCAGACCGTAAGTAGCGCGGGCAGGACACCAATCAGAAACATGGCTCGCCAGCCATAAGCGGGCAGGACGGTGGCGGCGACGATCGCGGCCAGAATGTAGCCTATGGCCCAACCGCTTTGCATCAGCGAGATGGCGCGGGCGCGCTTTTCGCTGGGCCAGTATTCGGCAACCAGGACGGCGCCGGCACTCCATTCGGCGCCCAGGCCGAGGCCAACCAGGGAGCGCCAGAAGAGCAGTTCAGGTAGGCTGCGGGCGGTGGCGCTGCCTGCAGAGGCGAGTGAGTAGAGCAGGATCGTGAAGATGAGCGTGCGCTGGCGGCCGAGGCGGTCGCAAATGAGGCCGCTTACGATTCCGCCAACAGCCGAGGCGACAAGAGTGTAAGTGAAGACGAGGCCGGCTTGTTCGTTCGAAAGCGAGAATTCAGCGCGGATGCTTTGGAGCGCGAAGGAGTAGAGCAGGACGTCCATGGCGTCGAGCATGAAGCCGAGCATGGCGGCCCAGAGGGCCATCCAGCGGGCGCGGGATTCAGAGAGGGCGGGAGTCACGATCTAGACGAGTATAAACGGTAACCCACGGGGGGCTGAGCGCGCCTTTTGTTGTAAGTACGCGTCTAGTATTATTAAAGGTAATTTCATGTCTGCGATTTTGAACCCTGTACCCTCGCCGCAACCACCCGCCCCGCGCCCGGCGCTGGTTCCCAAGGCCGATCCGCCTCAGCGCAAGACGGCGTTGTTGATTTGGGGATCGCTGGCGATTTTGCTGGTGGCGAGCCTGGCGGCATGGCGCTGGAACAGCGCTCAGCAGGAGGCGGCTTCTCAGGCGGCGCTGCCCACCGTGCACACATTCAAGGCGGCACTGGGCTCAATCCAACAATCTGCGCGTGTCACGGGCGTGACGACGGCGCGCAACTTCAGCAATATCACAGCGCCGAAGCTGACGGGCCCCGAGGGCAACCGCCCGATGACGATTCTGCAAATGGCACCGAACGGCAGTATGGTGCGCAGGGGTCAAGTGGTGATCCAGATCGACGGTCAGGCACTGGTGGATCACATTGACGATCTGGCGACCACGGTAGAGCAGGCTCAGGGCGACATTGACAAGCGCAAGGCCGAGCAGGCGCTGGACATGGAGAACCTGAGCCAGAACGTCCGCGTGGCGAAATCGGAATTGGACAAGGTGCGGCTGGACATGAAGGCGAAGGAGTTGCGCACGCCTCTAGACCAGGAGCTACTGCAATTGACCATAGAAGAGGCCGACGCCAAGTACACCCAATTGGTGAAAGAAGTGGAGATGAAGAAGACGGCGCAGGCGGCGGAATTGAAGATCCTTCAACTGACGTCGGAGCGGCACGTTCGCCATAGGAATCGCCACAAAATGGATCTGAAGAAGTTTACGGTGGAAGCGTCGATGGACGGTATGGCGGTGGTGCAAAGCACCTTTCGCGGCGGGGAGTTTGACTCGATCAAGGTGGGGGATGTTGTGGCTCCGGGGCAGTTGGCGATGAAGGTGGTGGACCCGAAAACGATGCAGGTGGAGGGGACCATCAATCAGGCGCAAGTAAGTCAGTTCAGAATCGGTGAGCTAGCGACGATTTCGCTGGATGCCTTTCCTGGGATGAAGTTCAAGGGCAAGTTGTATTCGGTTGGGGCGCTAGCGGTGGCCGGCGGACGGCAGCAGAGCTTTATCCGGACGATTCCGGTGCGCGTGGGCATTGAGGGTTATGACCCGAGACTGATTCCGGACTTGTCGGCGGCCGCAGATGTGTTGACTGCGACGAGCGAAGAGAAGGCAGTGGTGATTCCGCGCGGTGCGGTGCATGAAGAAGGCGGGAAGAGCTTTGTATTTGCCAAGTCGGGCGGAAGCTTCTTGAAGCGCGAAGTGACGACCGGTGCGATGAACGATACGCAGGTTGCGATCCAGACCGGGCTTACAGCGGGGGAAGAAGTTGCGTTGAACTACGCTCAACCGGTGCAGCAGGTGGCATCGAATTAAGGCTGAAACTACCTTTGCCGCGGGGCAGAACGATGCGGCGGGGGCCGTCTTTGGAGCCAATCAAAACGGTAGCTCCGGCGCGGGACTCGTAATCGATCCCATCGGCTTTGACGCTTAGAATGCGGGCGTTGGTGTCGAGGATCGATGTGGCGGGCATGGGTGCCATCTCGATTTTCCATTCGCCCGCCGGGAGGGTGATCCACTCTCCATCCACCAGCGGCCAAGGGGTTCCATTCACCAGCGCGCCGCTTTTCCATCTGACTCTGGCTTGCCTGGCGAGCGAAATGTGGAGCGCACCGCCAGCCTCACTCCACTTGTCCACGGCGGCGGCGGCCATCCCCAACAACGGAAGATCGACGGGGCGTAAGGAATACTCGAAGTACAGCGCGACCTGGGCGAAGCTGACCGAGGCCTGGTGGATGAGAGCGGCAAGTTCGGAACCGGTCTGGCGCTTTGTGGGGTAGACGTCCTGGTAGCGATCGACGATGTTGAGGTCGATCGAAAGGCGGCTGGAGTCGCTGGTAAGGCCTTCGTATCGCTTGCGGATTTCGCCGTAGCGGGAAGGGCCGAGGTGCCAGACCGTGGCGGGGTCTTCAATGAGAAAACCAGTTCCCTTCCCTTCCGTTGTGCGCAGCAGACGGGCGGCGTCGGCACCGAGGGCGTCGCGCATGTTGGTGTCGAAGCGGTCATCAATGTGGGTGAGAACAATGTCAAGGTTCGGCTTTTGGGTGCGGAGCTTTTCAAGCTTGGCCAGCCAGTCGGATTGCAGGCGAGCGGCCAGATCCGCCCGGTAGGCGAGAAGATTGGGGAGGCCCGGGCCTTGGAGGTCGTAGATGGGGTCGCGATTGTACTTGGCTTGATATTCAGCGCGGACGTCGGCGTTGAAGGGCGTAAAGCGCGCCGGGTTGCGGTGGCCTTCGAGCGATTCGAAGTAGAGTTCGCCCAAGTTGACGCCGTCCCAATCGTAGCGGCGGAGTAAATCAACGACGCTGGTTTCGGCAAGGGCCGCGCATGCGGGGTTGACGAGATTAACCAGGCGGCGCCAATCGAGACTGGCATCCATGCCGGTGGCCGTGCGCTCACGGCACTCGGGGTGCGCCAGCCAGAAGCGCTCGCTGACATGCGGGAGTTCCACCCAGGCGTAGACCTGGATAAGTTGCTCGTGACACAGCGCGATGAGGCGATCGAGCCAAGCTTGGCGGTCTGCCGGCGCGCCATCGAACTGCCAGCTTGTGACGTGGATGGCACCGATGCCGGCTTGTTTCCATTGCGAGACAAGATAAGGAAGATCGACGCGAAGGCGGAAGCTGGCGTCGAAGAAGGCCCACAGGCCGCGGCCTTCGACCCTCGATTGTAAGCCAGCGGCGAGCATGGCTTGGGGCAGGAAAGGATAGCGCTCGTAGCCTTGTTCGCCGATGCCGGTGGCAGTCCAGACAAGCCCCGGGCGGACGGCGAGGACCGGCTCTCCGGTCCAGCGCTCACGGGCGCGGACTTGCCAGGCGGCATCGAGCGTTGCGCCGTTGATAAGCTGTTCGCCTTGCCAGACGATGGGGAGGTCTGGAGAAGCCGTGTCGCGGATCTGGCGGACGTGGACGGTGGCGTTGGACTGGGCGATGCCGAGAGCGACGGCCTCTGGCGAGTGGCCCTGAAGATGGCGCGGGGCGGACATGCCGGGGACTTGGCCAAGGGAGGCGAGCACATTGTCCCAGCCGCTTTGGGCCATCAGCGCGGCGGCCAGCAGGAAGCTAGTAAGTAAACGCATACCAGACCCCGGCACGGATGTCGAAATAACGGCGCGGCGTCACGCCGTCGCCCTGAAGAAGGCGGCGGCCATAAACGGCGTCGGCAAATAGGTAGAGCGACTTGGGCAAGGAGGGCGGACGCCAGCGCAGGCCGGGCCCGAGCTCGAAGTAGTTTGCCCAGTCGGTGCGCTGAAGGTCGCCGGTAAGGTTGAGGTTCCAGTAGATCTGGACGGGGGAGTTACTGAGGTGGAGGCCGAAGCGGTTTTGGCTGTAAAAAATGGTGTCGTTGTTGAAGCGGCTCAAGTAGACCGCATCGAAAGTGGAGGTGGCAAAGGGCCCACCTTCCGTGTCGAGATTCGCGGTGCCGAAGGAGCGCGCGAAGTTGGCACCGGCGCGGTAGTCCGGCTTGAGCGTGGCGACGCCTTGTTGGGAGGCGAAGTATTGCCACGATTCGCCCGCTTCGCCCCAGGCCATCCATCCCCTGCGGCGGGGCGTCGCCAGGCCGACAGCGGCCACTACGGCGCGCTCGCTCAAGCCGCGCGGCGCGCCGGTGCCAAGGTCGCCCACCAGGCGGGCGGAGAGGTAGGGGCGAAGCGATGTGAAGGGAATTTTGAATTCGAGCTTGGCTTGGCCATAGCTGAAGACCTGATTCCAGCGAGACGAGAAGAAGGGCAGCACCCAGGCGGTGAGACGCACATTTGCCAGCGCCGGGCGGAGGTTGCGGTACGCTCGGTCGGCTTCGGCGGCAAGCTTTGGATCGGAACCCTTTCGCGCAAGATCGAACCACTGCACCGCGTCGCGATCCTGCTTGAGCATGTTATAGGCCCAGCCTAAGCGCAGCATCGTGGAGGCATCGTCGGGATTGGCCTCATGAAGTTGGCGCAGGTATTTGAGGGCGTCATTGAGGTAGCCCTTTTCCAGGCTGCGGGCGGCGAGATCTTGCACCGCGCTGAGGCCGGTATCGTTTGGGTTCGGTTTTTGCGCTTTGAGGAAGGCAAGCTGAGCGACGCTGAGGGCGTCCTCGGGCGCGATCTTGAGCAGAGCGGTCAAGACTTCGACAGCCTCTGGCTCGCGGTGCATCTTAAGCAGAAGGAAGGCGAGCTCGCGGCGGAGCGGGACGTTGAGCGGGTCCATCTCGATACCCATGCGGAACTCGTAAACATAGGGGTAGCGGGCTGGTAGCTGCTCACGCGCTTCCTCGGCCACCGTTGGAGGGTCGTGGCGGGAGGCGGCCAGAAGCGCGGCATTGGCGTAGTCCAGGCGCAGGGCCTCTCGCTCGACGCGGGCGATGTCGAGCAGGAAGCTGCGCTTATCCAGCTTGAGACCGAAAGCAAGGCGATACTCGGCAGCGGCGGCGATCCAGTCGTTGCGATCCTCGAGCAGGTGCGCCAGCTCTTCGTGAACGCTGTAGCTGCCAGGGGACATGGCGGCGGCCTCGGTCCAACGGGCGATCTCGGTCTGCAGCCCGGCGTCCAGGCGTTTGAAAGTCTCTGTGGCCTGGGCGCGGATCTGCTCATC
This sequence comes from Bryobacter sp., assembly GCA_025356215.1. Classification (GTDB taxonomy): domain Bacteria; phylum Acidobacteriota; class Terriglobia; order Bryobacterales; family Bryobacteraceae; genus Bryobacter. Next base: position 9,275 of record JANXUM010000378.1, read on the forward strand.
TTTGGCTTGCTTGAGGCGAAGGAAAATCTCGAAGGCCTCAGGACGGCGGTTGGTCTCGTAGCAGAGATAGGCGTACTCGAGGGCGAGGCGCTCTTCGCTAGGACGCTTGGCGAGGACGAGCTTGAATTGGTCGCGACCGGCGACAGTCTCGCCGATGCGGAGCAGGAGGTAAGCGTAGTCGAGTCGGGCGTTGGAGTTGTCGGCGTCGAGCTCGAGGGCGTGGGCAAAGGCCTGGCGCGCTTCATCGAGACGGGCGGCCTGCTGGTGTGCGTATGCCGCATCAAGGACCTCCCTCGCGGCACCTTGGGAATACAAAGAAACAGCGAAGGCGAAAATGGCGGCGATGGCACGCGGCGGCAACATAGTCCATCGTGTAAGTGCGTTGAAGCGTCAAAAGATCGCAGGAAATCTTACGCGGGTACAATGAATTCAAAATGAGCGACTACCTGGATATCGACTGGCTCTTGAGCGATGAGGAGAAGCTGGTGCGGCAAACGGCGCGGGCCTTTGTGGCGGCCGAGGCGCAGCCAGTGATTCGCGAGGCCTTTGCGCAGGGGCGTTTTCCGATGGAGTTGGTGCGGGGCTTTGGGGAATTGGGTTTGCTTGGCGCGAATCTGGAGGGCTACGGCTGCGCGGGTATGTCGAATGTCGACTATGGCCTGATCATGTTGGAGTTGGAACGCTGCGATTCGGGCGTTCGGAGCTTTGCCAGTGTGCAGGGGGCGTTGGTGATGTATCCGATCCATACGTTTGGGACCGAGGAGCAGAAACAGCGCTGGCTGCCGAAGCTGGCCAAGGGTGAGGCCATCGGGGCCTTTGGGCTGACCGAGCCGGAGTTTGGATCGAACCCATCGGGCATGACGACCACGGCCAAGGCGGACGGGGACGGATGGATCCTGAACGGCGAGAAGACCTGGATCACAAACGGTGGGGTGGCCGATGTGAGCGTTGTGTGGGCAAGGGGGCCGGCGGGGATTCAGGGCTTTCTAGTGGAGCGGGGGATGGCGGGCTTCTCTACCAGCGATCTGCACGGGAAGATGTCGATGCGGGCCTCGGTAACTTCGAGCCTCGCGTTTACCGATTGCCGCGTGCTGGCGTCGCATGTCCTGCCGGAGGCCAAAGGGCTGAAAGCGGCATTGAAGTGCTTGACGCAGGCGCGCTACGGGATTGGGTGGGGCGTGATTGGAGCGGCGATCGATTGCTATGAGACGGCGCGCCAGTATTGCATCGCACGGAAGCAGTTTGACAACCGGCCGATCGCCTCGCATCAACTAGTGCAGGAGAAGCTGGCCTGGATGGTGACCGAAATCAGTAAGGCGCAGTTGCTGGCCTTGCACTGTGGACGGCTAAAGGACGCGGGGCGATTGAAGCCGGAACAAGTGTCGATGCTGAAGCGCAATAATGTCGCGATTGCTCTGGAGTGTGCGCGGATCTCGCGGGATCTACTGGGCGCTAATGGCGTGATGGAAGAGTACCCGATGATGCGGCATATGGCGAACCTCGAGTCGGTCAAGACTTATGAGGGGACCGAGCATATTCATACGCTGGTCATTGGCGAAGCGATTACCGGCATTCCGGCGTACCGCTAGCTGTAGGGGAATCCGTTCTCGTCAGGTACGAAATGGATGCAGGTTGGAGGGATACGACGCGCCCGGCGTGCAAGAGTTCGGCGGCATGGGCCAAGCAGGTTTGGAATTTGTGCTTCACTGCTACCGAACTACAATAAGGTGGTGAGTTTCGACGACTACAAGCTGGTCATTTATCGGAACCAGCCTGATGGCTGGGTGGCTGAAATTTCTGCGATTGCCGGGTGCCACGCCACGCCCTCATGCCTACTGCCGAAGAGGCGGTGACAGAACTCGCCAGTGTTTTTCTGCTGATCGAAGAAGAGCACCGCGCCAACGGTCAACCTTTGCCACGCGACAGGACCGAAATCGTGCATTCCTAGCGCTCGCGCATCTGAACTTCAGCGAGTGGCAGCAAAACTCGGTTTCGAGCAAGCACGGCAAACTGGAAGTCATGAGCGGTGGCGGCACAAAGATGGCCGGGCTACGACGATTCCGATTCACGGTGGGCGCGACATCGGACCGCCCTTGTTCTATC
>JANXUM010000415.1 GCA_025356215.1 Bryobacter sp.
GTAGCTGATGGATGCGATGTCCGATATCTTGACCGGCGCGCTGAAGAATTGCGAAGGCGCGTAATAGACTTCGGACTTGGCTGGTCCAGTCGCCTGCCAGGAACCGTCGTTGAATCCCGGCGCGAAGGTACCATAGACTGCCTGCGAGTTCGCAGGAGCGGAATAGTCCACGATCGTTACCGATGTCGCCGAAAGTTGGAGTGCGGCGGCAGTCAGAAGTGCGCCACTCAGGGCAAAGTGTATGGGTTTTTTCATATTAATATTTTTTTCAAACAGACTCCTCATAGGCTACCAGCAGAGTCACGTTTGTCAACAAACGAAATTATCAAAAAAATACTAGAAGTACCGGAAGCGGCCTTGACTGCGCCAAATCCGCGAGGACAAAAGCGCAGGGAGGCTTCTTTTGGGCTATCCTATCGGTGGAGCGTGTCTTCGGCTGCTTGGCGGGTCCTCAAAATTTGATCCAACAGTCAAAGTCATCGGGACTTTAACTCGTATTCAACGCTGGTGCGCAAGATCGGCCGCCCTCGGGTGGCGTCGGATAAGCCTAAAGGCGTGCGGTGGGTCCCACCCTAGCTTAAGCAAGGGTCAATGACGGGGTCTCGTACGTCGGCGGCATGCTCCAACTCCCCCTGCTCTCCATGAACCTGCTCTTTATCGGCGACATCTATTCGTCTGTCGGTCGCAACGCGGTGGCCTGGAATCTCGCCGAGATTCAAGCGACCTACGGCGTTCACATGACCATCGCCAACGCCGAGAACTCCGCCGGTGGCTTCGGCATAACACCGCAAATCGCCGATGAGTTGCTCAGCCTGGGCGTGGACGCCATCACCAGCGGTAACCATGTCTGGGACAAGCGGGATTACTACGAGTATCTCGATCGCAGTCCCCGCGTTACCCGGCCCGCCAACTACCCAGCCGAACTCCCGGGACGCGGCCTCATTTACGTCGAAGCTCGTAACGGTGTCCGAGTCGCCGTGCTCAATCTACAGGGCCGCGCTATGATGACTCCGCTCGATTGTCCCTTTCGCAAGGCCGACGCGTTGATCGCCGAGATCCCCGCCGAGATCAAGGTGCGCTTTCTCGATTTTCATGCTGAACTTACGAGCGAGAAAGTGGCCATGGGCTGGTACCTGGACGGGCGAGTTTCCGCCGTCATCGGCACGCATACACACGTTCCCACGGCCGATACCCGCATCCTTCCCGGCGGCACTGCTTACCAGACCGATTGCGGCATGACCGGGCCCTACGACGGCGTGATTGGAGCCGACAAAGAACTTGTGCTCAAGAAATTCCTCACAGCCTTGCCGGTCCGCCTCGAGTCGTCGAAAAAAGGTGGCGAGCTGCACGCCGTGTTGATCGATATCGATGAGAGCACGGGCCGCGCTCGCCGAATTGAACGAGTCGTAAGGCCCACTGACGTCCAGTCGTAGGTAATTTCCTCTTAGTCCCCCTGAAGTTTCCGCCCTCCCCCGTCGATACCCCTTTGAAGCCAAATCTTAACTGGACCGGTCTACCCGGTCCTTAACCTATGAAGCGATTGCTCACATCGGCGTTGTGGACCTGGGTGGTCATACTGCTGGCGTTGCTCTGCCTGGTGGCCGGCAACCAGCAGATTCATACTGTCCAGGATCACCAGGATCGCCTCCAGCACAATTCGGCGCTCGCGCAAGCCTTCAATCAGCTTGAGGAGGGCCTTTGGACCCTGGAGATCGCAACGGCAGTCCGTAGACAACACGATTCCGCCGAAGTTCGAGAACGCATTCTCACCGACCTTGGACGGCTCAAGCTGGGGGTCGAGGCGGCAAAGAAACTTCCGGCGATCCAGTCGGAAACTCACGGTGCCCTCATTCGGCTGGAGACCGTTCTGATCTTGATTGAGCGTGGTGTGGCCAGCGACCACGCGCCGATCGACGAGGTCGATTCCAATTTGCGCCGCGCACTCCAGGAAGTTCGCAGCGCCTCCGGTCGACTCTGGCAAGAATATAGCGACATTGCGGGGGAAATCACCGACCGCTGGCAAGAGGTCAATCTATTGGTGTTGGTGTCGTGCATTCTCGCCGCTTTTCTGGCCTTTCTGCTGCGCGCCTACCATCGCGACTTGATGGGCCGCAAAGAAGTCGAGCGCGCCCTGCGCGAGAGCGAGGAACGCTACCGGCGTCTGGTGGAAGTGAGCCCGGACGCGATCCTCGTGCATCGCGACGGCAAGATTCTGTTTGTCAATTCGACGGGCATTCGCCTGCTGGGTGCCAACTCGGCTGAATCCTTGCTGGGCGCCGACATCAACGATTTGACCGCGCCGCAGGATGCAGACCAGGGCCTGGCGCTCGGCCTGCCTTGGGGACAAATCCAGCCGGACAATGGCGAAGTCCGCCCCACGCATCACAAAATCTTGCGTATGGACGGCAAAGCGATCGACGTCGAAGTGGTGGCCGCAGGCTTCACTTATCAAGACCGCCCCGCCGTGCAGATGTTGATTCGCGACATCACCGAGATCCGGCGCCAGAGCGAAGCCCTGGCCGCCAGTGAGAGGCGATACCGGTCATTGTTTGAGAACGTCGCCGAGGGAGTGTACCGATCGAGCGAAGACGGCCGGATACTCGACGCCAATCCGGCTCTGGTGGCCATGTTGGGCTACAACTCCATCGACGAACTGCGCAGGATCGCGATCGCCACCGACCTTTATCAGGACCCATCCGACCGCGATCCGGAGATGTACCAGTTGCGCGTGGACGGCACCGTCAACAATCTGGAATTACGCCTGCGTCGCAAAGACGGATCGCCGCTGACGGTGCTCGAGAACGCGCGCGCCGTCCGCCGCGACGACGGCGGCATTGACTTCTACGAAGGCACCCTCACCGATATCTCGCACATGAAGAAAGCCGAAGACACCTTGAAGGAAGCCCGCGATCAGGCCCTTCATGTGTCAAAGCTCAAGAGCGAATTTCTGGCCAACGTAAGCCACGAGATCCGTACTCCGATGAACGGCATCATCGGCATGGCCGATCTGCTCGGCGACACTCCGCTCAGTGCCGAGCAACGCGAATACGCCGAGGCCGTGCGCCGCAGCGCCAATTACCTGCTGAACATCATCAACGACATTCTCGATTTCTCCAAAATCGAGGCTGGTCGGCTGGACCTTGAATCGATTGAATTCGATCTCCGCGAAAGCGTCGAGGACGTCGTGGAACTGCTGGCCGAGCAGTCGCAAGAGAAGGGACTGACGCTGGCCGCCTCGATCGATCCGAATCTACCGGCAAGCTTTCTGGGCGACCCGTACCGTATCAAACAGGTGATCACCAATCTCACCGGGAACGCCGTCAAATTCACCAGTGCGGGCGAAGTGAGACTACGGGTGCGTTGTCTCGAAGACGGCGATGTGCAGGTGGAGGTATTCGATACCGGCATCGGCATTCCCGCAAGCCTCAAAGCCCGTCTATTCCAACCCTTTACCCAAGGCGACGGATCCACTACCCGACGCTTTGGCGGTACCGGCCTGGGCTTGGCGATCAGTCGCCAATTGGTCGAAATGATGGGGGGCAAGATCGGCGTAGAAGACCGCCTCGGAGGCGGATCGCGTTTCTGGTTCCGTCTTCCCTTGAAAGCCGTTCGCCAGAACCCGCAACGATTGCCCGCAATGCCGATCCGCAAAGCGCTACTGGCCATTTGTCAATCCGATCGCGCACAGAGTTCGCAAGAGTCACTGGAGCGCCTGGGCTATTCTTGCACCAGCGCCCGCAGCGGTCAGGAGTTGCTACTTCTTGCCGGCGAGGCGCAATTGCAGGGTACGCCTGTCGATCTAATTTTGACCGACAACGAACTTGCAGACATGACTTCCGCCGTGCTGGCCTCGCACCTGCGTCGCGCCGGGGTGGACGTCACGCGATCCATGATCCGCATCGTCCGCATGCGGGATCGCTCGGCGGAGCGGCCCCACGACGACATGTTTGCCGCCACGCTTTCCGATCCGGTCCGCGAGCGAACGCTGATTGAAACGGTTGAGCGGATTGTCGCGGGTACGCAGATCGCCCACAGCCTGGCCGAACTCCGGGTTCATGTCGAAGAGGCCCGCGAACAGCGAGCCCCCGGTGCTTCGCGCATATTGGTTGCCGAAGACAACGCGATCAACCAGCGCGTCGCCAGCCGCATGCTCCAGAAGTTGGGCTATGAGGCGGTCATCGTCGAAAACGGCGCGCTCGCGGTGGATGCATTGCGCCGCACCGCCTTCCCGTTGATTCTGATGGACTGTCAAATGCCCGAGATGGACGGCTTTCAGGCCACCGCCGCGATCCGCGACTGGGAGGCCTCCATCGGCCTTGCTCGCGTCCCCATCGTTGCCATGACCGCCCACGCCATGCAAGGCGATCGTGAGCGCTGCCTTGAAGCCGGGATGGACGATTATCTTTCCAAGCCTGTATCCTTGGCGACGCTCGACGAAGTTCTGCGACGCTGCCTCCCGGTGCCTACTGAAGCCGAAGTATCCACTATTTTTGAAACTGCTGGCAGCTAATCTCCCTCCCTCTTTTGCTAACTTGGGGAAACCATGTTGAAGCATACGATTTTCCGCGAGTACGACATACGCGGCATCGCCGACTGCGACCTCCTTTCCCCCGACATCGAAGTTTTGGGCCGCGCTATCGGCACTTACATGATCCGGCGCACCGGGCGCAAAGTTAACCTCGGACGGGACTGCCGCCTCTCTGGTCCCCGGCTCCACGCCGCTTTGCTCAACGGGCTGCTGGCCGCCGGTTGTGAAGTCACCGACATTGGCGTCGTCCCCACACCGCTGCTCTATTACTCGGTCTATAAATTCGGCGCCGAGGCGGGGGTTATGATCACCGGCAGCCACAATCCTGCGGATTACAACGGGTTCAAAATGATGGCTGGCAAGGCCGCTGTCTATGGCCAGGACATCCAGGACATTTACAAGATCATCGAGAACGAAGATTTTGAGACAGGGCAGGGAAGCGTCGTCACCGCCGATCCGATCACGCCCTATGTGGACGAGATTCCACAAGGCTTCCAGTTCGTGCGCCGAATCAAGGTCGTCTTCGACGCGGGAAACGGCACCGCCGGGCCGACCCTCCATCGCTTGCTGGAACGCCTGAATGTTGAGCCCATCGAAATGTTCTTTGACATGGACGGCCACTTCCCCAATCACCATCCGGATCCGACCGTCGAGCACAATCTCGTGATGCTGAAAGCCGCAGTCAAGCAGCACGGCGCGTCAATGGGAATCGCGTTCGACGGCGATTCTGACCGGATCGGCGCAATCGATGAGAATGGAACGGTTGTCTGGGGTGATCAACTGATGCTGATCTACGCGCGGGAGATCCTCACGCGCAAGCCCGGCTCCACTTTTATCGGCGAGGTCAAGTGCTCGCAGGTGATGTACGACACCATCGAGAAACTAGGCGGTAAGCCGATCATGTACAAGACCGGCCACTCACTAATCAAAACGAAGATGAAAGAAGAGCACGCCGAACTGGCCGGGGAGATGTCGGGCCATATCTTCTTTGCCGATCGTTTCTATGGTTTTGACGACGCGCTATACGCCGCTTGCCGCCTGATCGAGATCGTTGCCGCCTCCGGCAAGCCGCTCTCGTATCAACTCGAAGGGCTACCGGTGATGGTGAACACCCCCGAGATCCGCGTGGATTGGCCGGACGAAACCAAGTTTCAGGTTGTGGCCCAAGTTACCGCTCACTTCAAAGCCACCCACTCGGTCATCGATGTCGACGGAGTCCGCGTAAAATTCGACAAGGGCTGGGGCCTGCTGCGCGCCTCCAACACACAGCCGGTGCTGGTGATGCGATTTGAAGCCGAGTCGCCCGAGTTGCTTGCCGAGTATCAGGCCACGGTCGAGGCGGCACTGCACGCCGCAGCCGTTTAGACATGGATATCGATCAACTGCGCGCCCGAGAATATTCGCGCCTCGACTCGGCTGGCCAGGTTTATCTTGACTACACCGGCGGATCGCTTTACGCCGCGTCACAGATCGAAAAGCATCTTGCGCTACTGCGCGACGGCGTGCTTGGCAATCCGCATTCGGCCAATCCCACCTCAATCGCGATGACGAACATGGTCGAGCGCGCCCGGGCCGCGGTGCTCGATTACTTCAACGCTGGCGACTATCACGTTGTGTTTACGCAAAACGCCACCGGTGCGCTCAAGCTAGTGGGAGAAGCCTTCTGCTTTGCCCCTGGCGGTGAATTTCTTGCCTGCGTCGACAACCATAACTCCGTCAACGGAATCCGGGAGTTTGCCCGCGCCTCCGGGGCTTCCGTCACTTATGCTCCGCTCGACGAGGCCACTTTGCGTATCGACGATGAATCGCTCAATGCGCTGCTTATCGCACCGGCCCGCGGCCCCCGCCTCTTCGCCTACCCGGCGCAATCCAACTACACCGGCGTCAAACATTCGCTCTCCTGGGTGGCCGCCGCGCGCTCCTACGGATGGGCCGTCATGCTCGACGCCGCTTCTTACGTGCCCACCAACGCGCTTAATCTTGCCGCGGTGCAGCCCGACTTCGTCTGTATCTCGTTTTACAAGATGTTCGGCTACCCCACCGGCATCGGCGCGTTGCTGATCCATAGGAATTCGATGGGTCTGCTTCGCCGCCCTTGGTTTGCCGGCGGGACGGTCAATTTGGTTTCTGTCCAAGGGCAAGCCCACGCTTTGTCGGCTGGCGAAGCGGCTTTTGAGGACGGCACGCTCAATTACTTGTCGATCCCGGCAGTTGAGATTGGACTCCAGCATCTGAGGGCCGTTGGAATCGATACCATCAATCGCCGTGTGGTTGAGTTGGGCGCTTACTTACTGACGGAGTTACAAGCACTCCGTCATTCAAACGGCCGCGCGCTCGCCCAGGTTTACGGTCCAACCGACATGCGCGACCGCGGCGCCACGATCACCTTTAATGTCTACGATCGCGACGGCGCGCGGCTGGATTACCGGCGGGTTGAGGAGCTTGCCGGCCAGAGTGGCATCTCGTTGCGCGCGGGCTGCTTCTGCAACCCCGGTGCCAACGAGACGGCCGAAGGTCTCACCGAGGAAGAGATGCTCGCCGGCTTTGCGAACCAAGACGACATCAGCCTCCCTTCCTTCATTCGATTGATGAAGGCCCGCAACAACGGGAAAAGCGCCGGCGCCATCCGCGCCTCGCTCGGTATCGCTTCCAACCGCGCAGACGTCGATCGCCTGATTGAGTTCCTCGCTTCTTTCCTGGATCGCGCCGAGGCCGCCATCGGCCAAGTCACCGTCGACGACGACAACTGCCGCGTCATTCGCGACGGCAGCTGAATTTTCGCGAAACTTTCTGTTCCGCCTGCGTGCCGCGCCGGTCTTACCCGGCATGAGACACCTTCGTCTAGCCCTTGCTTCAGGGCTCTTACTCCTTACATCTCCGGTTTACGCGCAATACTACGCGAACGACATCACCCCTCCCAGCGCCAGCAATGGCAAACTCAGTGGCGCCGCCTCGGGCAAACAAGTCGGCGGCAGCGGCAACGGGCACGCCGTCCTGATGAATGGCAACGCGCTTTCGACTGTTGACCTACACCCCGCGCAATATGCGAACTCATTCGCAACCTCTACCGACGACAACCAGCAGTGCGGCTACGGTTACAGCACTCCCGGCTTCGGCAACGTGGCGATGATGTGGTCCGGCTCCTCGTCTACTGTCGTCAACTTACACAGCATGTTTACCTGGACTTATTGCACCGGCATCCACAATGGGCAGCAGGTGGGCTTTGGCGAGCGCCCCGTCTACACGATTTTCTACCAACACGCGATGCTTTGGACGGGTAGCGCGGCCAGCGCGATCGATTTACACCCGACATTCAATCCGTACAGCAAGGCCCTTGGAGTCCGCAACGGGCAGCAGGTTGGCTTCACCGCGATCTCGCACTACCCGATGGGCGATGCGATCGGCTACCAGCCAGGCACCAGAGCCGTTCTCTGGACCGGCACAGCAGCCAGCGCGGTCGACCTTCACCCGATCGGTTATGACGCGTCCCAGGCCCTGGCGACCAACGGCACGCAACAAGGCGGCCATGCCTACATTGCGCTGCCCACGCCTCGCCAGCACGCAATGATGTGGTCCGGCAGTCCAGACACCTCTATCGACATGCACCCTGCGGCTTACTCGGATTCCCGCATCACCGCGCTTACAGCCACAAAGCAGGTTGGCGACGGCTGGATGGGCCCGATGGGCCAGCCGGGTTCCGTACGCCACGCCCTGGTTTGGAGCGGCACGCCCGAGAGCGTTGTCGACCTCAATCAATATCTTCCCGTTGGCTACACGCACGCCGTAGCTACGGGAGTTGACGCCAACGGTAATGTTGTCGGCTACGCGTATAACAGTTCGCCGCAAGGTGTCGAAATACCGGCCGACGCCATCGCCGTCGTCTTCGCTCCCGGCCAAGGATCACCCACCGCGCTGGCCTCGCTGTCGCTTTCGGCCAGCGACGTCGCCCCCGGTGCTGTAGTGCAAGCGACCGTCACGATTCCCACCGCCGCCCCGGCCGGTGGACTATCGATCTCTTTCCTCAGCACCAATACCGCCGTTTTGCCGACGCCCGCTTCCATCGTCATCCCCAGCGGCCAGACGACGGCTTCTGTCGGCCTCTCGATTGGCGGCGCGACGCTCCAAAGTCCAGTGACCTTGCGTCTTCTGGCCACCGACGGCACCGTTAGCAAGACCAGCCCGCTCACTGTCACGCCCATCGTCAACCTGGCTTCGGTATCCGTCAATCCGGTGGAGGGCGGCTTTGGCACCACCGGCACGATCGCTCTCAGTATCCCTGCGCAAATCGGCGGCGCGACCGTCACGCTCAGCAGCGGTAACACTGCGCTGGCCACTGTGCCAGCCTCTGTCACGATAGCCCAGGGAGCAACCTCGATTTCTTTTGCGGCCGCTACCACCGCCGTAACGGTCGCCACCACCGTGCCCGTCACCGCTGTGTTTCACGGCCAAAGCATTACCGCCTCGCTGGCGCTGAGCCCCGCGCCGGTTGTTTCGGTCTCGGGACTTACTTTCTCGTTTCCCTCCGTAGTCGGCGGGCAGAGCATCAGCGGTACCGTTAGCGTGAGTAACTTCCCCCGCGATCCCAACGGCGCCGTGATCAGCCTGGCCAGCGGCACCGGATCTACGCTGCAGGTGCCGGCCACGGTCACCATTCCGTACGGGGCCTTCAGCGCCAATTTTACGGCCACTACCGTCGCCGTCAACGGCACCAAGGGCGTGTCGGTCAAAGCTACTTACAATACGTCCAACATTACCGCCACGATTCAGGTAATTCCGATCCCAACGGTCACGATCGTGCAAGCCGATTACTATACCGACACGAAGTTATTCAAGGTGGCGGCGACCACGACTTATGCCAATAGTGTCCTAACTTACGGCACCGATCCTAACTTGGCCGCGATCGGCACGATGCAGTTTGAATTGGGCCAGTTCAAGGGCGGCACCGTTCTTGCCACGCCCCCTGCTTTCGCCACCGTTTGGAATTCCAACGGTGGCCAGGCCACCCTCGCCGTGACGCAGCGCTTGTCGACGTCCGCAGGTGGCGGAGGGGGCGGCGGTGGCGGTGGGACCACTACGGCCGCCCCCAAGCTCACTATCAACCGCAGCAGCAAAGGCACCGTTACCAGCAATCCTGCCGGCGTCACTTGCGGCTCCGGGGGCAATGCCTGCGCGGTGAACTTCGCTTCCGGCACATCGGTAACCATAACTGCCATCCCGGACGCCGGCATCGCTTTCACGGGTTGGACGGGGGCTTGCAGCGGCACCTTCCCCACTTGCACGCTGTCGATGACCGCCGACAAGTCGGTCACGCCCAACTTCAAGTAACCAATCGCAACACTTCCTTCAAATGGCGGGGTGGCACTCGAAAGGTGCCGTCCCGCCGATTTTTTGCCGTACAATCGCTTACAGACCACTCGCATGAATCCACAAGAACTCGCCCAATCCCTCGGTCTCGTCTTTGAGAAACAGACTCCCGGCTACCTCAACCTTTGCATACTGAGCGGCAATCAACTGATGAGTTCCGGCCACGTCAGTACGCTCAAAGGGAAACTGGGCGCGGGAGTTACGACCGAGCAAGGTTACGCCGCCGCCCGCGACTGCGTCGCCAAAATTCTCAACTCCGTCTGGAACACTTATGGCACCCTTGACGGCCTCCGCGTGATCAAGGTCCTGGGCTGCGTCAACTCGACCGCGGATTTCATCGAGCAGCACTTGGTGATCAATGGGGCCTCCGACTTGCTTCACGAAATCTTCGGCAAGACCGGCAATGGTTTTCATGCCCGATCGGCTCTCGGCTTCGCCTCGCTTCCCACTGGCGCGGCGGTTGAGGTGGAAGCGATCTTCGAGATCCTCAGCTAGCTGGCTTCTCGGCCATCGCCTTCCAAGTGGCGGCATCCTCACCGATGCTCAAGAGCTTGCCCCCGCGAATCAGCGGCAACTTCAGTAGCCGAGGCTCCGCCTCGATGCGCCGCAGCAACTCCGGGTCTGGCATTCGCAGGTATTGGAGGCCCGCCTCGGCATAGGCTTTACCGTCGCGGTCGAGCATTGCTTGCAGGCCAAACTTGGAGAGGAAGCGGTTAATCTCGCCGGCGGCCATCGGCTTTTGTTTGAGATCGACGAAATGAATGGCGACGCGCCGCTCCTTGAAGAAGCGTTCGGCGGCGCGGGTCTCGGCCGAGTTCTTGACCCCGAAGATTTGTACGCTCAAAATCTGCATCGTTCACGGATCGCTTTCCTTCGCTCGCTTGAAATCTCCTTGACATGCTCCGTCGAGCCCACCAACCCGCCCAACCAAATGGGGTTCAATACGACCTCCCGCGCAATACCGCCATCCAAACAAGTCGTGCTCGTCTGGTCCGACAGCATTGGAGAAGGTGGCCTAACCGATTCCGTCGCGCTTCATGAGCAGTGTCTGGGCCATATTGTCCTGCGTGGGTCGCAACAAGTGCTGCAATGCATCCGCGAGAATCCCCATGGCGATCACCCTCAATCGCGCACTGGAATCTACCAGCGATTCGATCAGACCAAAGGCCGGGAACATTCCATCACCAACGTGGTGTAGGGTATCCGGAAGTAGTCTGGATGATCGTAGTGCCTGATGTTGGAGAATTGTTCCCCAGCCAGTTTTAAATACTCAGGCACCCGCCGGATATGCCGCCCGCGGTCCTGGTCGAGAAAGAACTTCGCCACCGGGTTCATCTGGTCTGCATAGTATCCGTCAAGGGTCACCAACACCCCTCCGGGCTTCAGCGCTCTGTACGAAAGTCTCATCACGTTCCGGTAAATCTCATCGTCTAAATGGTGCAGCACCCCGGTCATAATCACGTAGTCGAATGCTTCGTTACGATCAATGTATTCGTCCGTCATCAACTCGCAGGAAAACTCCCCCCGATCCCCAAACCGCTGACGCGCATACTTTATGTAGCCTTCATCGGTATCCAAACCGACGTATTGCACTCCGGCCAGCCAGCCCGCCACGTATCCGGGGCCACATCCAATATCCAGTACTCTCATCCCGGGCTTGACGTGTACATGGTCCTGAACACAACGTTGGCGCGCCTGGATCCCACCCACCAAGTACTGGTATGACAAATACAAAATTGGCGCACCAAGTACATTCGATAACTGATTCATCCTGATCTTTCATCCTCCACAAACAATTCCCGGGCCAATCTGCCTTTGCGTATTTTACCGTGCGACGAGTGAGACGAAGACCTCAACCGGTTTATGGGCGCAAACCAATGGATCGGCCAAAGCGAATAAGTCCTCATAGCGTTGAGCGATTCTGGCCGTCGGCTGATTTTACACGATCCGACTTCGTCCTGCTTGCCTCATCTGCCTACGCCCTTCGTCGCCCCCGATTAAAATCATCACTTGATCAACGAGCTCCGCAGAATTACCAACATCCGCGCTCCAGCCATGTACTCCCTCTTCTACAAGTTGTAAATTGGCGGGAATCCGGCTTACCACAGACGGCAAATCCGTTGCCGTCGCCTTAGTCAGCGAACACGGCCCCCCCCCAACCGCTCTACTAATTCTGTCAAGCGGTCGCGCTACGGACCATCCTTAATCAAAGGCAATCTCAGGCATTTGTACGCTGACTGGCGTTATAGCTTCAATTCCAGCCGCCCAAGCCAACTCTGCTGCATCAGCTCCAAGATTCCGCTTCCGGAAATCTTCATCACTATCTTTAGCCCCAACATACGGCCGACAGGCAGCCCCGCCGCCAGTTGCAAACCCTTCATCAGAAAGTACGGCAGACGGTATTGCCGTCGCATTGCCCACAATTTCTTCACCACCCCAATGGCAAAGACATGATCCAGCCACAGCCGCGATATGCCCGCTCCAATGATCCGCACTGGCGTCCCGTGAGGATCTACCCAGTCTTTTACCGATGGCATCTCCTCATGCGCCGCACATAGAACCAGCACTGCGTGGCCCCGCTTTCGAAGAGCCGCTTTCACTTTAAAACGCCCCCGGATGCACAAACGCTCAAGGAACTCACACTGATCGTCAATGCTTGCGTTGAGGATTAGAAAACCAAGGGCTGGCTCATTACGCGGGATCTACTGGCCACACAGGTGCCGCGCCCACTTTCTCGCTCCACTGCTACCGTGCCTCACCGCAAGTGCCGCAGACCCGGAAACCGACCGCGTCGCCAATCGCTTCCTCGGTGCCTGGTGCCGCGTCAAGATGGTAGGCCCTTCGCCAAAGGTGCCTCCGACGGCACGCATCGTCTCAGCGATCACTCCTACCCAAGCCAGCGCGGCGTCGACAACGTCCGCTGGTTTGAACTGCAAGGCAACAACCGAATCGTTCTTACCGCCCGCGAGGATGGCAGAGGTGGCATGAGCGACAGTAAAAAGCCACTTACAAGCTGACTTGGAAAAGATTTCATTCAGGATCCTCACCGTGCATAAAATACTTCTGCTTTCCCTTACCGTCACTGCCTTCGCCGTCGATTCGACTGTCCTCAAGTGCGGCAAGGTCCTCGATGCTAAGACTGGCACCTATCTGTCGAACGCGTCGGTGGTGGTGACCGATGGCTTCTTCGAATCCATCGACGGCCCAACCTCGACGAGTGCCGCCACCGTTGACCTCTCCTCCCGCGTCTGCCTGCCCGGCCTGATCGACGTGCACACCCACATCACGAGCGACCCGCGCGCCTCCGGCTACCGCCGCCTCGGCATCTCCGTTCCCGGCGCGCGCCAAGCTTCGCGAAGTCGTAAAGTACGGAACGGACCTGATCAAGATTTGCACCACCGGTGGCGTTCTGTCCAAGGGCGATGGCGTCGGCACTCAGCAGTACACGCTAGTAGGGATCAAGGCGATCGTTTAGGAGGCCCACAAGCTGGAGCGTAAAGCGGCCGCCCACGCCCGTGGCGCCGAAGGTATCAAGGATGCCATTCGCGCCGGTGTCGATTCGGTCGAGAAAGAGAAGGCCGTGGGAAAGTTACAGCGCGAAAACTTTCGCAAGGCCTATCTTGGAGGCGCGACGCTCGGATTTGAGACAGACGACAAAGTTCGGCATGAAGCCCATCGCGGCCATCCGCGCCGCTACGCTCACTAACGCCGCGCCGCCTTGGGTTTGGGCACCTTCCCGACGCGGGGATCCCCGCTAATCGCCATCCCGCACGCCTTCAGCACCGCCTGCTCAAAGTCCGCATCGCTCTCGGGCAGATTCAACCAGTCCGAGAACGCACTCTTCCCCGGCGATTGGAACATCTCGATCACCCGCGCCGTCGGAAAATCCCGCTTCATAGATTCGCGATGCTCGAATGGCGTCGCCATCCAAACGCCGTTGTCCCGCCCCGTGTCCAAGCTCGGCTTACTCCGTAGAATGAATACAATCTTTTCGTCGACATAGACGGCATGACTGCCAAACATCGGTCGCACGCGAATCCGCGGCGCAAGCAGCGCTTCCGCCAAGACATCCAAGACAAAGCGAAATGCAATTACTGGCTTTTTTGTCACGAAGGCTCCAGATGCAACCGGTGCCGGACATTCGTCGGCCTCCCAGCGGCGATTCTTTCCATTCGATAAACTTACCGAGAAACCCGAAGGAGTCTTAAGATCATGAATAATCGTCGCAGCTTTTTCACCGCCGTGGCAGCCTGGTTTGCCAGCCGGACCGCCTCCCCCCAAACGCCAGTACCGTCCGCCGCCAAGGAACTTGCCCGCCATGCCCTAACCGGACCGCAGACCGGGATGGAGGCAATTCTCGTCGAGGTAAGCTCAGCACCTGGGGCCACATCGTCCGCGCACCGCCACCCGGGCTTCGTGTTGGGCTATGTGCTCGACGGCGAAATGCGATTCGCGATCAACGGTCAAGGCGCCAAAATCGTTAAGGCCGGTGCCTCCTTCTTCGAACCCGCGGGAGCGCTGCACAGCACGGGCGGCAGCGCAAAGCCCGGTGAATCTGTCAGGTTTTTGGCTTTCATCGTCGCGCCCAAGGGTAGCGCGATCGTACTCCCGGCATAGACAAAAGGCCCGCAACCTTTCGATTGCGGGCCCTTTGTTTCGCTTGTGACTTCGGGTCTACCAGTAAACCTTCATCGCAACCTGAATCTGGCGCGGGAAGGTGTTCTGATTCGAGGCGATCGACGGGAACGTGGAGCCAAAGTTCGGGCTCGTCGGATCCGTGTTGTAAGTCTCGCGTCCGAAGTAGTTGTGGTTGAGCAGATTGAAGGCCTCAAAGCGCAACTGCATGCGGATGCGCTCTGTAATCTGCGTGTTCTTGTTGATCGAAGCATCGGCCGTGAAGGCGTGATGCTTGCGGATCTGACCGCTGCGGAACGGGGTCGCACGAGGCGCGTAGCTCGGCAGCATCAACCAGTAATAGTCGGTGCTCCCATTGCAGTTGTAGCTCGTCGTCGTGCCGTCGTTGAAGATGCGCTGCGTGCTGATCGA
>JANXUM010000429.1 GCA_025356215.1 Bryobacter sp.
CAGCCGACGCCACAAATGGTGCCGCCAAAGCTCTCTGGCAGAGCCCGCTAACCTTGCGCGGCGCACCGCCCACCACCCACGGCGGCATTAATCTTCATTGGGCAGCCCTTGGTCGCATTGTTTTTCTGTCCTACATGGATGGCTGGCCGCATCTCTACTCGATCGCTGAAGGCGGCGAACAGCCGGTGTTACTAACACCTGGTAACTTCATGGCTGAGCACATTGAACTGAGTCCCGACGGCAAGTGGCTCAGCTTCTCGGCCAACACGGGCCCATCCGCCGACGACCTTGAGCGAAGGCACGCCGTCCGCGTTCCGGTAGATAGGGCGGCGGTGGAAGTCTTAACGCCCGGCACCGGCGTTGAATGGACACCGGTGATCACAGGCGACATGCGCAGCATCGTCTGTATCGCGGCCGGTACCGCCGCGCCGCCGCTACCGGCGGTGATGCCATTCCAAGGCGGCCCCGTTAAACGTATCGCCGAAGACCGCGTCCCTTCCAACTTCCCCGCACCGCAAATGGTGGTGCCCAAGAACGTGGTCTACAAGGCCGAGGATGGAATCGAAGTCCACGCCTCGCTCTTCGACGCTGGTGGCCCTGGCAAGCGCCCAGCGATCGTGTACGTCCACGGTGGCCCGCCGCGCCAGATGCTACTTGGTTGGAATTACTCGGATTACTATGCAAACTCCTATGCGATGAACCAATACCTTGCCTCGCGCGGCTTTGTCGTGATCTCGATTAACTACCGCCTTGGTATCGGGTACGGCTTCGATTTCCACCGCCCGGCAGCCTCCGGCGCGCAAGGAGCCTCGGAGTACCTGGATGTAAAAGCGGCGGGCCACTACTTACGCGGCTTGCCCCAGGTCGATCCGAATAAAATTGGCATCTACGGAGGATCTTATGGCGGCTTTCTGACGGCGCTGGCTTTGGGTCGCAATTCTGATATTTTCGCTGCGGGTGTGGATATTCATGGCGTCCACGACTTTACTTCCGATGGCGGCGCGCGCTTCGGCGGCACGGCTTGGCGCTACGAGAAGAACGACCGGGACCGGGCGGCGGAAATTGCCTGGAAAAGCTCACCGGTCTCATCGCTGGCTAGCTGGCGCTCGCCAGTGCTGTTGATCCATGCCGACGACGATCGCAATGTCCGGGTGAGCCAGACGATGGATCTCGCACGCCGTCTCGATCAGACCGGAGTGGAGCACCCGGTGATCATCATCCCCGACGATACTCACCACTGGATGCGTTTTGCCAACATGATGCGGGTGAATGAGGCGACGGCAGAGTTCCTGGAGCGTAAGCTCAAGTAGGGCTGTCAGCCGAGACTGCGGAGACGGTCGAGAAGGAGCTTGGCCGCCCCGCATTTTTTCTCAACTACAAGTGGGTCGAGAGTTCCGAGTAACTCAAATGACTTTCGCCCCTTTGCGTAGCAATCCGAGGTGGCAGCCTTCAGTGCATGCATGACGGATTGCTTCGGAAGGGCTTCGAGATTTGGCCACTCGAGTATCTTGCCTTTACAAAAGTTTTTCTTGAAAAACTTTCGAATGAAAGCTGATTCGGAGCTGCGCTCAACAAGGCCAAGATCTCAATCAGATTCGATTTACCCGAGCCGTTCGGACCGATGAGCACATTGAGGCCACGCATTGGCAAGTCGATGCCGTCAAGTCCAAAAGAAAGCAAACCCGACACCTTCAGCTGTTTGATCAGGACTCTATTCGGCTTCGTATCGTCAAGATTCAGCATTGCTAATCGTCTAGATCCCCAGCGTCAACTGCACGGCAGATTCCGGAAACCCGGCCTCGGCCTGTGCACTTGCGTCCCTGCGGATATGCATGATGTCGACAAACGAAAAGTCTTCCATCAGCGCCCTCGTAATGAGGAAGCGTCGATGACACTGGTTAGGGTCCTCTTCTGCGCACATCATCGCGGTAGCCTTTGCTTGCGAAGTAACGATCAGGTCTCGCACCGCTTGCCGGAAGCCCGCCGTATCGCGCAGCTGAGCGTAACTCTCGCGGCGCATACCGCCCAACTGCCGCCCCGCGTACACATACTCAATGCCCCGCTCGGCCAATGCCGCGCTCAATGCCTCTCGGTTAAACTGCGGCGAGTGGCGCGAAGCGGGAAAACTCCGCACATCGACCACTTGTGCGATGTTGTGAGCAAGGAGCAATTCGATAAAAGCCTCGGCAGACTGATTCGAGTGTCCAATGGTGAAAAGCGATTGCATCCTTAAAAAGAAAGAGTAGCGAATGAAGCGGCTTGGGCGAAAGACTTTCTTGGCCATGTGCGGGGTGGCGACGGCGCAACACCCCCAGGAGCGTGAGCGCGAAGACGCGCCCAAGCGGCTACCGGACGGCACTCTACAAAGTGAAGCCATCCTCAAGGCCGAACACAAGCGCCTGCTCACCGACGCCGCGCGCATCCAAATGCTCGGTCAGGAAATCGAAGCTGAACTCAGTAAAAACATGCATCACGTCCTCAGCTTGGGCATGATCAAAAAGCTTGAAGAGATCGAATCTGTCGCCAAGCGCATGCGCGGCCGCATCCGCCGTTAAAGCGGCAATTTCAAGAAGTCGCGCGCGTTGCCGAAGCAGATATTGCGCACCATGTTTCCCACCATCTCTTCGTCGCCCGGAAGCAATCCCTTCGCCATGTCGCCACCCACAAGGTTGCATAGCGTCCGCCGGAAATACTCATGCCGCGGAAAGCTCATGAAGGATCGAGAATCGGTCAACATGCCAATGAAGCGCGAAAACAATCCGCAGTTGGACAGCGCGTTCATCTGCCACTCCATCGCTTCTTTTTGATCGAGAAACCACCAGCCAGACCCGAACTGGATCTTACCTGCGATCTTGCCGTCCTGGAAATTGCCAGCCATGGTCGCGAACACGTAGTTGTCGTTCGGATTCAAGTTGTAAAGAACCATTCGCGGCAACGCGCCCTCGCGATCCAGGCGATTCAGATAGGCTGCCAAAGCGTCGCCCTGCTGCAGATCGCCGATTGAATCAAAACCCGTATCCGGCCCCAGCGCCGCAAACGCGGTCGAATTCACGCTTCGCCGCGCTCCCAGGTGTAGCTGCTTGGTCCATCCCTTTTCGGCGTCCAGCTTGCCAAAGAACAGCATCATGAAACTGGCAAAGCGCTCGTGCTCCAGCGGCGTCGCTTCCCCGCCTTCTCGCGCCTTCGAGAAGATTGCCGCCGCCTCGTCCTCATCGCAGAAATTCGCAAAGCATCGATTGAGCCCGTGATCGGATAGCCGCCCTCCGATCGCATGAAACGCGTCATGCCGAAGCCGGATCGCCGCCAGAAAATCGGCGAATTTATCGATGCTTTGGCCTGAAGCCTGATAGAGCTTGTTGAGCCACGGCAGGAACAGGTCAGGCCGATGAACGTTCAGCGCGTTGTCGGGGCGAAAAGTCGGAAACACCTTCGCCGGGCATCCGCTGGCGGCGATGGCCGCGTGCCAACTCAAATCTTCCCCCGGGTCGTCAGTGGTACAAACCGCCTTC
>JANXUM010000447.1 GCA_025356215.1 Bryobacter sp.
AAACCCGCCTGATGATCCATCTCATAGTGAATCCCCGCCCAGATCCTTGAATTTCCCGCCTCGATCGCCCGCGCCCGCACAGGATTGGCCTCTCGCGGGAACAAGTAGGCGATCAGCTCGGACGCCAGTGATGAAAATGTCGAATGGTTTGACGGATATGACGGAAAGTTCGGGGCGGGAAAGAGCGGAACGAGCGTCGGATCGAGTTGCGTCGGCCGTAAATACCAATACGCGTACTTCCCGTCCTGGCTGGCGATCCACACGTCGTACATCCCCACCGCCAACAAGGCATACGCCCGCGCCGCGTTGGGAGCGTCCAGCTTATCCTCAAGCACCAGGCGATTCAAGTAAACAAAAGGCCACGGCTGCACCCCGTCCGCGCTCTGCCAGTAAAACGCCTTCGCATTTGTGGCAAAATTCGCTGAAGTCAGCGTACGAGGGAAGTTCCGGACGGCGGACAGTTCGGCCTGAACTTGCGAGGAGTTGCAAGCCGGAGGCGTCGGAGGACGAAACTCGCTGCTGCTCGACAGCAAAAACGGTTTCCACAAGGTTGCGGTCACGTTTCCCGGGTTGGTACCGGTCCAGTTACACGGCCCGACGGGAATGTTTCCGCTAAACACGGTGCCCGAACCATCGGTCCTCGCCCTCGAGATCACCTGTTCGGCCACTCGCCGTCCCAGCTCCAATCCCGCCAGGTAGTCGCTTGGATATTCGACACCGGCATGCAGCCGAGAACGGGCCGCCTCCTCCGACAAACTCTGAAAAGACGCAGCCTCCCCCGGAAGAAAATAAGACAGCACAGCCGCCGCGGCCCCCGCCGCCGCTGCGTAGTCGGACGGATACGAGGGACTCGATGGCACCGCCACCCGAGGATTGATTGTCGAATCGACCTCGCTGGGACGTTTGCGATTGTACTTGTATTTGGCGTTCCAGGCCGCCACCGTCGCGTCATAGACGGCGATTGCGACGTACGCGTAAGGCCGATTCACATCCGGGGCGCCGATCGCCTGACCAGCCAATTGCCGCGACGTCACAACGTCAAGCCAGCGATACGCCGGCGGCCCTGCGTCCCAGTACTTTACTTGCCCGGCGATTGACGCGTCGCTCACGGAACTGAAGCTTTTCAGCCATGCCAACTCGGTGGCGGCCGCCGCGCCGGTTGGTGGCGGTGGAACGTCGATCGCCGCGGCGTCGCGCAATACCCACGTCTTCCAGTTGCCGGCACTCGCTGGGGTCTGGCCATGGGCCGCCGAGAGCAGGCACGTGATGTAGACACCAGTCGCAAAACTCCGTGAAATGGTTCGTCTCGTCCAATTTTTGAAATGCAAAGTAGCCATGACCGCAAGCCTGCGGCATCTATGAGATACTCGCAAGCGTGAGGCAGTAGGAAGCGGGTATCCTACGCAACTTGGACGTTGAAATCACTGGACTTAGGTGTATATGCAAGGCTGTGAAGATTCCGCCCAATTGATACGACGAGAGTTGGAATGCGTGCTCGCCAGCCCCGGCTTTGCGCGCAACGATCGCCTCTCACGGTTCCTGCGCACGGCAGTAGAATGGAAACTCGCGGCGCGAACGGAAGAGCTAAAAGAGTCTGTGATCGGCGTTGAAGTCTTCGGTCGCGCTCCCGGCTACGACCCCAAGCGGGATCCTGTCGTCAGGACGGAGGCCTCTCGCTTGCGGGCGCGCCTGGCCGAATACTATCTGGACGAGGGTGCCGACCGACCACTCGTAATTGACTTGCCCAAAGGCGGTTACGCGCCTGAGTGGCGCGAGCGAACTCCATCGACACCTGCACCCCCGCCCCCAAACCAACTTTCTCCGACCGCGAGTTTCGGGTCTCTCGGTGCCGCACTGTTTATCATCTTCGCTCTGGCGCTGGTGGCTGTTGGATGGCGATGGGCCGAAACATCCCGCAAACCGATCTCGATTGCCGTGCTTCCTTTCCGCAATTTGAGCGAAAGAGCGGCCGCGGACTCTTTCTCCGACGGCCTGACGGGAGAGATCATCAGAAACCTCTCGATCATCGATGGCCTGGCCGTGCGGTCGCAAGCGTCGTCGTTCGCTTTCAAGAACAAGCTCGCCAACATTCGAGAAACAGGCAAGGAGCTTGGCGCCGACTATGTTCTCGAGGGCGCGGTTCTGCGCGAAGGAAATCAACTCCGCGTCCAGGTGCAATTGGCCCGGGTGGGGGACATGAGTTACGTGTGGTCTGAGAAATACGATCGTGAGTCGGCGGACATTTTTAAGATCCAGGACGAGATCTCGCTCGGTATCGTAAACAGCCTCCGTCTCAAGCTTGGAAGCCGCCGGCGCCGCTACGAAACCAGCGTCGAGGCCTACGACCTTTATCTGCAGGCCAAAGCGATGCAGATCAATGCCGTGTTCGGCAATGCGGGCAGCATCGAACTGTTTGAACGCGCGGTGGAGAAAGACCCGCTTTTCGCTCCCGCTTACGCAGGTATCGCAATTGCCTACGCGGAGCGCTCAGAGGAGTTACGTCCCAACCTCTCTGAAGTGAGCGACGATCTGGTGAAGATGCGCGCCGCGGCCAACAAAGCCGTAGAGCTTGACCCCCTGCTCGCCGAAGCCCACGAGGCCCAGGCCATGTCCAGTGCGCGCGACGCCAAGTGGCAGCAATCGGAATTTCACTTTTCCCGCGCGATCAAACTCGATCCGAATGACTCCAATTTGCGCTGCCACTATGGCTGCAACTACTTTTTGCCTTTAGGCCGCACTGGCGAAGGCTTGGCCCAGTTGCGTGTTGCCGTGCAGAGTGACCCATTGTCCTCTTACATTCGGTTCCGCTTGGGATTCATGCTGATCTCCGCGGGCCGGTATGAGGAAGCCGAAGCAGAATGCAAGAAAATGCAATCGGATTTGCCCTGGAGAAGCTACTGTCTTGGCAGGGCGCTGCTCTTCGAGGGAAAGACAGAGAAGGCGGTCGAAGAGTTACGGAAGGCGAACGATTCCGGATTCCTGACTTACGCGCTCATGCGCGCCGGGCGGGGCGCGGAGGCGGAGCGGATGCAAACGGGGTTCTCCCCGAGTTCCCTTGCGAACCCCTTCTATTGGGCGGCTACCCAAAACAAGGCGGAATTGTTCCGGTCTCTATCCGCTGCTTCGTGGGCTGGCCCTGTGCAGTTGGGACGGCATCTTACATTCCCCGAGTTCGCCTCCATCCGCGGAGACAAGCGCCTAGCCGAGTTCCGGCGCTCGCTGGGGCTGCCGGAGTGAGCTTAAGTGTGGATTTGTATGTTGTGGGGTTGTGGAGTAGCCTGATGGCGCGGAGATCATCCATCTTAGCGTCGCAGGGCGTTGCCGCTAGCGCTAAGATTCGTTAGAGTGACGAGACGCGAAGTATTCTTGGGACTGTTGGCGCAGGGCGGGCCCGGCGGGCTGCCGCGCTATAGGGATTACTCGCGTTGTTTACCCGATTACCTGACTGGCTTGGCGGCGGCGGCTTATGGGCGGCGGGAAGCGGCCTTGGGAAGACTGACGGATGCCGCGGCCATTGCGAAGCGGCAGGCTTGGGTGAGGGAAAAGCTTTGGCTGATCGC
>JANXUM010000473.1 GCA_025356215.1 Bryobacter sp.
AGCGCGGCGTATGGCTGAGCGCGCGCTATGGCAAAGGCAGGTATATTTATTGTGCCCTGGCTTGGTACCGCCAACTTCCGGCCGCCGTGCCTGGGGCCATTCGTCTTGTGGCAAATCTCGCGAGCGTGAGTAAGTAGGAAATGTTTAGCGACGAGCGCTGGCAGCAGATCGAAGCGATTTTCCACGGCGCCAGAAAACTACCGGCGGACCAGAAGGCCAGATACGTGGCCGACCTCAGTGGCGCGGACACTGCACTCCGGGCCGAAGTGGAGGCTCTGCTGGCCGCCGATAGTCAGTCCGACGCGCTCGACGAGCCACTTGCGGCTGCTCAACTCTTTCTCGAGCGCTCCGAACCGGAGGCCGGGCAGCGGATTGGCGTCTACCGGCTGATCCGCAAGATCGGTAGCGGCGGCATGGGTAGCGTCTATCTGGCTGAACGCGCCGATGAGACCTTCCACAAGCAAGTCGCCCTCAAACTGATGAGTGGCGGTGGGACTAATCTCGTGAGGCGTTTCCTGAAGGAGCGCGAGATCCTGGCCAACCTTGAGCATCCGAACATCACCCGCCTCATCGACGGCGGCATGACCGCCGAGGGGTCGCCCTACCTGGTGATGGAGTTTGTCGATGGCACCGTGCTGAGCGAATGCCTCTCAACCTTGGGGCTGGACGCGAAAGTGAGATTGTTTGCCGAAGTGTGCGATGCCGTCCACTACGCTCATCAGCGGCTGATCATCCATCGCGATTTAAAGCCGGCCAATGTGATGGTGGCTCGCGACGGCACGCCGAAGCTCTTGGATTTCGGGATCGCCAAACTGTTGGCACAGACCGAATCGATGGAGACCGTAACGCAGGCGATGATGATGACGCCGCGCTACGCCAGCCCAGAGCAGTTGAGCGGCGAGACTGTATCCACGCTGTCCGATATTTATTCGCTGGGCGTGATGCTCGATGAAGCGATGCCCGCCGATGCCCCGCGAGACCTGCGCAAGATTGCGGCAAAAGCCCGCCAGGCTTTGCCCGCCGCTCGTTATACTGCGGCCGCAGAAATGGCGGCCGACCTGCGCCGGTACTCAAACGGCGAGCCGGTACTCGCCCACGAGGACAGCGTTGGATACCGGGTGCGCAAGTTTGTGAAGCGTCATCGTGTCGGGGTCGTGGCTGGTTGCGCCGCCCTGATTGTCGTACTTGCGGCTGCCGCGGTGTCGCTCTGGCAAGCCAACGTCGCACGGTCCGAGCGGGCGAAGGCCGAGGCGGTTAGCGGCTTTGTCGTCGATCTCCTGGCGAAGGCCAATCCTGGTTTGGCTTCGAAAGATTTGAAGGTCTCCGATGTCCTGGACCAAGCGGCGGCGCGCTTTGATCGTGGTTGGGCGGGTGATGCGGGGATTGAGATCGCCATGCGCACAGTGCTGGCCCAAAGCTATCGCGGCCTTGGTCTGCATGAGAAGGCGATCGTCCAAGCCGCTTCTGCGGTCCAACTGGCGACTCGCCGCACGGGAGCGCGCTCCCTTGAGACCGCCCGAGCGAGATTTCAACTTGGATCGTCCAATGCGACGGCGTTCCATATCGTAGAGGCGGAACGCGAACTACGCGCGTCCCTCGAACTACTCAAGGAGACTCGCGCGCCGCAGGACGAGTTGGAAATCGCGCAGGTGTTTCTTGCGGGCTCGCTCAACGAGTGGGGTAAATCGGAGGAGTCCGCCCGCATGGCCGAGCAAGTGCTGGTAGAGGTCCGAGCCGCCAGAGGCGAACAGAGCGTCATCATGGGAATGGCGTATTGTATGGCGGGCCGCCCTTACGGCAACTTGAAGCAGCCCGAGCGCAAGCGCGATTATCTGGAGCGCGGCCTCCGCATCCTGCGCAAGGCGTCGGAAGTCCGTATTGAAACCACTGGCTGCCTCCATGCGCTCGCCGTCAGCTACTCCGACGCCGGCGACTTGGCGCGCGCCGTGGACGTCGAGACTGAAGTGATCGACCTGTTTCGCAAAAGTGCTGGATCTCAGCACGCCGAACTTGCCCCGTACCTGATCGCCCGCGCGGCTAACTTGCGCGGGCTGAAGCGTTGGGACGAGGCCTATCGCGACGCTGACGAAGCCTTGAAGATTGCGTTGCGTGTCTGGCCTCGGCAGAGCGAAGGCGTGGCGTACATGCTTTACCACTACGGCAGCATTGAATGCGAGGCGGGCAAGCGCGCCGAAGGCTTGGAGAAGCTGCGCGAATCGCTCGCCTTCCGCATTCGCCCTAACGCCAGTAGCCCAATGCAAGTGGCTGGCACGCGCTTTTCGCTGGGGCGTTGCCTGGCTCTGGATGGAAAATTTGCCGAGGCCGCGCCGCTGGCCAAAGAGGCTTTGCGTGTGCGCGCCGCCGGCTTGCCGCCAGGTTCACGCTACATCAAGGAGTCGCAAGCCCTGGTTGACGAGATCGCCGCCAAGCTCCCCTAAGCCGCGCGCATCGTCTTGCGCAACCAAGCGCGCGACAGCGCCCATTCGCGTTCGACCGTCGATTCGGAGGTCTCCAGGAATTCGGCAATCTCCGGGATCGAAAGGCCAAGGAAAAACTTCAACTCCACCACCTGCCCTTTGCGCGCATCCCGCTCCTGCAACTGCGTCAAAGCGCTATCGAGTGCAATGTAGTCGAGCGACTCCGCGGGCACGGCCACCGAATCGTCCAGTTCAACGGGAACGAGCCCCGCCCCTCGCTTCAACGCATTCCGGTGCCGGGCGTGGTCGACGACGATGTGGCGCATGATCCGCGCCGCGATGGCAAAAAAGTGGCCCCGCGATTCAAAGTGCGACCGGTGCTGGGCGTCCAGTTTTACGTAGAGCTCGTGCACAAGCGAGGTCGCCTGCAAGGTGTTGTTAACGCTCTCTGTGCGCAGGATCGATTTGGCAATGCGGCGCAGATCGTTATAAAGCGCTTCCGCCAAGTGGGGCAACGCTGCGGGGTCCCCCTTGGACCAGGATGCCAGAATCTGGGTGATGTCGCCGGGCGCGCCGGTTGAGGAGTCGTTAGCCAACTCTCCTATTCTTGTACATTGGAGGGCGATGCGTTTAATGACGGCTTGGAATTTGAACGGATGCCGGGCGGTCGTGACCGGTGGCTCGCGGGGAATCGGAGCCGCGCTGGTGGATCAACTTACAGCCTTCGGCGCGACCGTGTTGAGTGTCTCGCTTGAGGCGGGAGCTGTGCGCGAGAACGTTGTCGAAATGATCGCCGATGTCGCGACCGTCGAAGGCCGCGCGGCCATTGTCGAGGCCGTTGCCGAGCGCCTTGAAGGCTTAGAGATCCTGGTGAACAACGTCGGTATGAATATCCGCAAGCCTACGGTCGAATACACATTCGAAGAATACGAACAGGTGCAGCGCACCAATGCCTCCAGCATGTTTGAGCTATCGCGACTGTTGCATCCGGCATTGAAGGCGAGTGGGCGCGGCGTCATTGTTAACGTCGGAAGCGTCGCCGGCGGCGTGTCGGTGGGTTCGAGCGCGGCCTATGCGATGAGCAAGGCTGCGGTGGCCCAGATGTCGCGCTACCTGGCCGTCGAGTGGGCCAAGGACGGTATTAGGGTGAACGCGATCGCCCCGGGATGGGTAGCTACCGACCTCACACGCGCGATTCAACAGAGTCCCGCGGCTCTCGGTACGATCGCGGCCCGCACCCCGGCTGGGCGCATGGCGCGGCCTGAAGAAATTGCCGCCGTCGCCGCCTTTGCCTGCCTGCCGTGCGCCAGTTACCTCAGCGGCGCGGTCATCCCCGTCGACGGCGGGATGTCGGCGTTCTCGATGGATGTGACCGCGGCGTTACGCGAGGCCTAAGTGCTGCAGAGCTTCTTGGCGCGTGGCGACGACGCCGTTCAACTGCGCTTCGTCCAAAGTCTCGATCAACTCGCGAAAGCGGGGCCCCGGCGCAAGGCCCATCGCGATGAGGTCCGCGCCAGTCAACAGCGGAACTGGCCGAAGTTCCTCCTCGCTCATCGACTGCCGCCGCGCCCTGATCCAATCCACTGTGTCGCTCGGGCCCGTCAGCCGCAAGTGGTCGTCAAAATTTGGCTGCCGCACCAAACGCTTGAACCCGGCCAAGCTCAATTCGCGCGCTTTCGGAATCAACGCCTGACTCGCCAGAATCGCGAGGGTCGCCTGAGTGTCGGCGTGCGAGAAGCGGAAGCGGTTGAGGACAGAGCGTGGGTTCGGGGTGCCCCGCAACAGCGCCGCCCAAGCCAGTGGAACCGATAGATCTCCCGGTGGAAAGCCCTCTGGCCCCGCCTCCGGCACCAGCGCGTCCAGCAATCCGGACGAGCGGAGCAAAGCCAACGCGCGATCCGGGTTCGCGCCGGTGAACATGGAGTTCAGCTCGTCGGGGGGGGGGG
>JANXUM010000485.1 GCA_025356215.1 Bryobacter sp.
AGCCCCTTCAACGCTTTCTTGTTTCTGCAAGGCATCGAGACGCTGAGCCTGCGCATGGACCGACACGTGCAAAACGCGATGGCCGTCGCGACTTATCTCGAAGCCCATCCCAAAGTAAGTTGGGTGAAGTATCCCGGCCTTGCCTCCAGCCCCTTTCACGCTCTGGGGCAAAAGTACATGCCTAAGGGCGCGGGCGCGGTCTTCAGCTTCGGCGTTAAAGGCGGCAAGGAAGCCGGCAGCGCCTTCGTCGATAAATTGATGATCTTCTCGCACTTGGCCAATGTCGGCGACGCGCGCAGCCTGGTCATTCAGCCCTCTGCCACCACCCATCAGCAGCTCAACGAAGCCCAACAAGCCGCCGCCGGCGTCACCCCCGATATGGTGCGCTTGTCAATCGGTCTCGAGAACATCGAAGACCTGTTGTGGGACCTCGACCAGGCTCTGGCCTAAATCAGGGGCGGGGCGCATGAACATGCTCCCCGCCTTCCGCCGATACTTCAGTAGTAGACGTAGTGCGCTTCTTAATTTGTCTCGCGTCGATGTTACTGGCTTCCCCGCTAACGGGGGGACGCTTGCCGGTGCGCTCGTTTACTTATGCTGACGGACTCGGGCGCGATCTGGCAACGTGCATTCTCGAGGACAATCGTGGCTTCCTGTGGCTGTGTACGGCTGAGGGCTTGTCGCGCTTCGACGGCTACCGCTTTGTCACTTTTTCCACCTCCGATGGCTTGCCCCATCGGACCATAACCGCCGCAGTGGAAACGAGCGACAGCACGCTCATTGTGGCCACCGAGGCTGGCCTTGCTCGTCTCGATCCAACGGCGCCCGATGGGTCGCCGAAGCGATTCGCGCCGATCTCCATTCCCGGTGATGCCCGGCGGGGCATCCTGACGCTATTCGCAGGCAGGGATGACGTGGTCTGGGCCGGCAGCTACGGCGGCATGTATCGATTGAGTTCTCCCGGTAAGCCGTCCGAGAAGCTGGAATGGTTAGCGCTCAAAAGCATTCTCGCCGTTTCGGCATTCGCCGAGGACGAGGATGGCAACCTCTGGATCGGCGCTTCCGAAGGCCTGTTCCGCCGCGCTCGCGACGGGACGATTCACAATTCGAAACTGCCCGGCACTCCGGTTAGAAGGCTGCTTCTGGCAAAGCAGGGACATTTGTGGGCAGGCACCTCAGCCGGCCTGTGGAAGTTACATCTGTCCGGCGGCGAAGCGATTCTCGAACGCGCTTTCGGCGAGGCCGATGGCTTGGCCAGCCTCAGCGTCCACGCACTCCACCAAACGCCAGACGGTTGCCTTTGGGTAGGAACGGCATTGTCCTTAAGCAAACAAGTCTCGGGTGACCGGTTTCAAAGCTACGGTCGCTCCGATGGAATTCCGGGCCGCGCCGTGCTCTCGCTTGCCACGGACCGAGGCGGCAATCTCTGGGCTGGCGCAGATCACGGCCTCGTCCGCGTTGCGCGCGATGGCTTTCAAGCTTATTCCGAAGCCGACGGCATTGGCGAGAGGGCCATCTCTACGATTCTCGAAGATCCCGCAGGCAAGCTCTACGCGGTATCCAATCAACTAGGCGGCCCGCGCATCCATGAGCTGAAGGGTACGCGCTTCTCCGAGATCCTTCCCCGTTCCAGTGGCCATCTGCGCAGCTCCGGCTGGGGTTGGACGCAAGCTGCGCTGATCGATCGCACGGGCGCCTGGTGGATTGCCACCGGCGAAGGTCTCCTCCGCTACCCGCCGGGCTTGACCGCTGCCGCGCTTGCCAACGCGTCGCCGCAGATTCTGCGTCAGTCTCACGACATTTTCCGAATATTTGAGGATTCTCGGGGCGACATCTGGGTTAGCTCGGTCGGGCGGTCATCTGCGCGCTGGGAGCGTAGCTCCGGGCGCTGGATCGAATTTACGGATCCGCCGCTGCCCGGCATCGTATCGGCCTTTGCCGAAGACCGCGCAGGCAACGTCTGGCTAGGCGTCAGCAACGAGGCGGGCACCGGCCGGTCCTGCGCCGTTGCTCGCTACCGCGACGGCCATTTCGAAATCTGGAAGAGTGGCGGGGCGAGCGTTCCCAGCGGTTGGATTTCTTCTCTGCTGATCGACCGCGACGGAAGGCTTTGGATCGGATCGGGCGACAACGGACTGGCGGTGGTAGACAATCCCGTTGCTCCGCATCCGGTTTTCAAGCTTCATCCGGCCAAGCTCAATAGCGTCGCTGTCCGCTGCCTGGCAGCGGACAATCAAGGACGCATATATGCCTCCGGGCCACGCGGGCTGGTGCGTCTCGATCCCACCAGCGGCCAACTGAAACACTATTCAACGGCGCAGGGTTATCCTCCCGGCGCCTGCGGCGCGCTTCATTTCGATCGCCAGGGCAGGCTCTGGGCTGGCTCATCGCTCGGCCTGGCCAGACTCGACCCAAGTCCCGATCATGACAACCCATCGCCACACATCTACATCACTTCGGTCACCTTCAACGGCGAGGCGCAAATTCTTTCGGGAGCTCATTCGTTCCCGTCCGCCCAAAACCACATGCGCATTGAATACGTGTCTGCCGAAGCCGTCAGCGGCAGCCAGTTGGAGTATCGATACCGCCTCGAGGGTGGCGCAGCTTCCCTCATCCGAACCACCGAGGACCGCAACGTCGAATACGCGAACCTCGCCCCGGGCCAATATCGCTTCGAGGTACGGGCGCGCTCCGAGGATGGCCACGAAAGCGCTACCCCCTCCAGCTTCAATTTCGAAATCCTGCCACCGCTTTGGAAACGCACCTGGTTTATCGCTCTCGTTTTGACATCGATTGCCGCAGCGGCCTTTCTGGCGCAACGCTTGCAGTCAGCCCGGCAACTGGAACTGGAGCGCATCCGTACCCGCATCGCAGCCGACCTTCACGATGACCTCGGGGCCAGCCTGACGCGCGTCGCAATCCTTGCCGCCGCGCCGTACTCTCCCAGTGAATCCGCCCTCCATCTTCAACAGATCGCCGAGACCGCGCGCGGGTTGATCGACAGCATGGGCGATGTGGTCTGGGCGGTCGACCCCCGCCACGACGACCTCGGCAGTCTCCTGCGCCGCATCCGGCAAGTTGCCTCCGAACTGCTGGAACCCCAAGGTATCGGCTGGACGCTATCCGCTCCGCCCGAAATCTCCGACGCCCCGCTGCGCGCCGACCAGCGTCGGCACCTGTTCCTGATCGCCAAGGAAGCGGTCAGGAACGCCGCCCGCCACGCGCGCGCCCAATCCGTCGCAATGGCCCTCGATCTCGCACGCGACGAACTGCGCTTTCAAATTACCGACGACGGATGCGGCTTCGATCCGTCGTCTCCCCGCCAGGGGAACGGCCTCAATAACTTGCAGGCCCGAGCGGCAGCTCTCGGAGCAACGCTTACTTTGAACTCTCAGCCCGGGCAGGGCGTAATCATCCTCTTGCGACTTCCTTTACGGTGGCATGATCGTGCTCTTGGCAAATATGGCAATCAACGCTAACCTCAGCCCAATGCAGGCCAGTTCAACGCGGGCCGGTACAACGCAAATCAGTCCCATCCGTGTGGCAATCGTCGAGGACGACCGCGTAGCCCGTGAGGGACTGGCGGCGCTGATTGCCGGCACCGCCGGTCTCGCTTGCGTCGGCCGCTACCGCTCCGTAGAGGAAGCTCTGGCCAGTGCCGATTCCAAGCCCGACGTGCTGTTGCTCGATATCCATCTGCCAGGGGTCTCCGGCACAGAAGGCGTTCGCCTATTTCTGCGCCGATGGCCCGCCTTACATATCGTGATGCTGACCGTTTTCGAGGAATCCGAGCACATCTTCGAGGCCATCTGCAATGGAGCCTGTGGCTATCTGTTGAAGAAGACGCCACCGGCAAAACTACTCGAAGCCATCACCGAGGCCCATCAGGGAGGCGCGCCCATGTCGCCATCGATTGCCAGGCAGGTGGTGCGCTTGTTCCGCGCCAATGCCGCTCCGCGCCAAGCGATCGAGAATCTCTCCGATCGGGAAACCGAGGTGCTGGGCCTGCTCGCCGAAGGGTACAGCTACACCGGAATCGGCGGGCAACTGGGGATCTCGGCCAATACCGTTCGCAACTACATCCGCTCCATCTACGAAAAGCTCCACGTCCATTCCCGCTCCGAGGCCGTCTCCAAAGCCATCCGCAGTGGCCTCATCTAGAGCATGTTCATGCTCTGGCACCATCCGCGCCACTTCTCCATACTCAGCTCAGGTTGATCTCAAATTAAATCAATTCTATGGAGGATGCAGTGAAATTTACGTTCTTAATCGGTGTACTGGCGGTTTTTGGTTGCGCGTCCGCGACGGCCAGCACGCTGGCGTTAAATCTGGGCGGCACCGTTGCGCCGGACCCCTCGAGTAGCCATGCGACGATCGGCTGGGCATTTACGGTGTTGCCGACCTACAGCTTCAATGTGACCGCCCTCGACTTTATCGATCCTAACGGAGCAAGCCTGGGATCCTCTCATCAAGTTGGGATTTGGACAAGCTCAGGAACTTTGCTAGCCTCGGCTACTTTGCCTACCGGCGTCCCGGCTGCGACCACGGGCAGCGGCAATGCGACTTTCGCCTCGGCTGCAATCAGCACACTCGTGCTGGGCCCTGGGTCCTATGTCATCGGCGGCACGACCGACGCACCAGACAAGCAATTTACAGGCGTTTCTTACACTACATTTACGCTCGCACCAGGCCTCAGCATAGGAACCCAGGCGTTGACCGCATCTGGCGCGGGGCTGGTCTTCCCAGGCAACGGCACGGTCTTCAGCGACTATCAATTCTTCTCGCCGAATTTTGAATTCACAACTGGCACCCCCGGCAGTGGTGTCCCCGAACCGGCCTCATTGCTTGCGGCCGCCGGCGGGCTTGCGCTGATCGCGCTAAGACGCCGCTTCCAAGCCTAGTCGAACTCGAAGGGCTTCTTGGGCGGACCTTTCTTCGGGTCCGCCTTGGCTTGTTTCAGCAGTTCGTCAAACTTGCGATTCAACACCTCGCCCTGATTCTTGTTCGCCTGAAAACTGCGCTGGAACGCCTCTTCGCGCTTTGCCGCCTCGCCCTTCAGATTTTGCACCGCTTTGGCAAAATCCTCGATCGGCGGGGCCTTCTTTTTCTCCTCGTACGTGATCACCGACTCGGTGACAATGTCCACTTTCAGCTTCGCCTCGCAGCACGGACAGGTCAACTCCATAAGCTTCGCCATAAAGAAATCCTAGCGCAGCGCCGATATGGGACTAAGGACCCGAGTGTTTCTAGGTGGATTCCTTAGTACCCACTAAGGTATTTAGGTGCTTGTTCGCCTCGGGAAAATACTCGATTGTAGAGGTGTGGCGATGGTTTTAAAGAGTATCGTAATCAGCCCGGACGGCGATCTGGTTAACCAACTGGATCTCGCGTTCCAGGACATTGGCGGGATCGTCATCCAAAAGGACGTCGATCACTACCCGCACGAGCACGAGCTACTACGCCTGGTCCGCACCAACGCCCCACACGTAATTTTCCTGGGCATCTCTGATTTCGCCCGTAGCCTCGAAGTCATTCAGCTCATTGAAAAAGAAGCCCCCGGTGTGCAGACCGTGGTATTCCACCAGCAGGTAGACCCGAAGGCCCTGATCCGGCTCATGCAGCTGGGCATTCGCGAGTTCATCGCCCCGCCCTTCCACCACGGCTCGCTCACCGAAGTACTGCAGCGCGTGCGCGATGCCGCAGAGCGGCGCCCGCCACTTTCCCCGCTCACCGACATGCTTTTCTCGTTCCTGCCGTCCAAACCGGGCGCGGGCACAACAACGATCGCGGTTAACACAGCTATGGCGATAGCCCGCCAGCCCGACACCCCGGCATTGCTGATCGACATGGATCTCAACAGCGGCTTGGTGCGGTTCATGCTGAAGATCGACAACAGCTATTCCGTGCTCGACGCCGCTGAAAACGCGCTGCGTATGGACGACGCGCTGTGGCCGCAGTTGGTCACCACCCGCGGCCAATTGGACATCTTGCACTCCGGCAAAATCAACCCCGGCGTGCGCGTCGAGGGTTCCCAAGTCCGCCACATGGTGGAGTACGCGCGTAAAAACTATAAGGCGATCTGCGTCGATCTCTCAGGCAACATGGAAAAGTACGCCATGGAGGTGATGCAAGAGAGCAAACGCATCTTCCTCGTTTGCACACCGGAGATCCCCTCGCTACATCTGGCGCGCGAGAAATACCTATTCCTGCAGCACATGGATCTCGGCGACAAGGTAAGCATCCTGCTCAATCGCATGACCAAGCGCCCAGTCATCGCTCCGGCGCAGATTGAACAATTGCTTGGGTTGCCCATTGCGATGTCACTGCCCAACGACTATGCCGGCGTACACCGCGCGCTCACGGTAGGCCGCGAGGTGGAGCACGGCTCAGAACTCGGTCGGCACTTCACCCATTTGGCTGGCGCAATGCTTGAGAAGCGAACACCGACCGCGCCCGACAAACAGAAGAAAGAATCCAAGGGTTTGGCCGATTTCTTCAGGATTGGCGCTCCGCGAATGTCCGTCGCCGATGGCGAACGCAAGGGCTAGCGGCTAAGATAGTACTCTTAGCCAAGCCAATGCGTTCCGCCAGACAGTTCCTTCTTTTCCTCCCCATTCTGGCCCTATTGGCGCATGCCCAGGATTACCCGGGCCTGGGCGCGATGCTCGACTCGGAGAAGGCCAAGTTCAACATTCCCGGTTACGCCGCCGCCGTCTACTACAAAGGAGAAATCCTTTGGGCCAAAGCCGGAGGCATGGCCGATCTCCGTAAAAACATCCCAGTCAAGCGCGACACTCCTTTCCGACTTGCTTCGATCTCCAAACCCATCTCAGCCGTCGGCCTGCTCCAATTGATGGAGTCCAGAAGAGTTGCTCTCGACGACGACGTTCGCAAGTACTGCCCAGCCTTCCCGGCGAAAAATTATCCGATCACGCTGGCGCAGTTGCTTGGCCATATGGGCGGCATCCGTCACTACAAAGAGTCCGATCCTACGGACATGAACAACACGACGCGCTTTGGGTCGGTGATTGATTCGCTGCGAAAGTTCTCGCGAGATCCACTCGAGGCCGAGCCCGGCACAAAGTACGTCTACACAACCTACGGCTACAGCCTCATCGGCTGCGCGATCGAGGGAGCCGCAGGCATGCCATACGAGAAGTGGATCGAAGACAACATCCTTACGTCGGCCGGCATGAGGAATACGGCCCCCGACACCGGCAGGGGGCCTTCCTCGCGTCGCAGCCAGGGTTACCGCAAAACCGCCTCCGGGACGATCGTCGATTGCGCCTACAGCGACAATTCGGCCAAAATCCCGGGCGGCGGCTGGGTCTCTACCGTCGACGACCTGCTACGCTTCGCAGACGCATTGTTCAAGCAACGCCTGATCAAGCCTGAAACGATGGAGCGAATGTGGACCTCCGGCAAGCTGCGTTCCGGCAAACTCACCGGCTACGGCCTCGGCTGGAGCTTGTCCCGAAGCCCCGAGGGCGACCGCGAAATCTATCACACCGGGGGCCAGCAGGGTGCCAGCACCATCCTTTACCTCAGGCCAGAACAGCAATTCGCCTTCGTCTGGCTTACCAATTTAGAAGCCCTCGAGAATCGCCTGCCCGTCTCCCGCTCGGCGTACAAGATCGTCAGCGGCAAGTAAAGTTGTAACATCGCGCGACCCGGCGCGTACCGATGAAGAGTTGAATCCACAGTTCCAATCCGCGTCCCCGGCCGGCGACACCGACGAATCGCTGATGCGGCAGGTTCGCGACGGCGACACCGCCAAGCTGTCGGACCTTTTCGCCCGCCACGGCGACCGCCTATTCCGCTACTGCTGGAGATTGAATCAAGACCGACGCCTGAGCGAAGATCTGGTCCAGGAGTCGTTTTGCCGCATGTTGCGGTTTCGCGCCAGCTTCAAGGACGGCCACGGCTTTCAGGCCTGGATGTATTCCATCGCCCGCAATCTGCAAATGGACCACTGGCGCAAGAAGCGCTTCGAGGCCGATTGGGAAGAGGGCTTTGACGCCCCGGCCGCGCCCGCAGCGACCCTCGAAGGCAGGCAAGAGGCTGAACTCCTCCACCAAGCCCTCGCCCGGCTCACGCCCTCCAAACGCGAAATCCTCGTCCTGGCGCGATTCCAGGAGTTGCCCCACGAAAAGATTGCCGAAATCCTCGGCTGCGAACCCGGCTCCGCCCGCGTCCGCCTGCACCGCGCCCTCTCCAGCCTGCGCGAAACCTACGTGGAATTATTGAATGAAAGGAAGAGTGGCGAATGAAAGAGATGTCCTTCTGCCCCGTCGGAGAACGCCAACTGGCAACCTACCTGGAAAATCGCCTCGCCCCACGCGAGCGCGACGCCTTTGCCGCCCACGCCGCCACCTGCGAAATTTGCCGAGGCGAAATCGATTTATGGGAACGCTTGGCCGCACTTCCCGCCCCGGCCCCGTCGGCCGATTTTGAGCGCCGCTTTGAGCAGATGCTGCGGCTGGATTCGGGCTCGCGGTCTCCATCGGTTTGGCAACGCCCCGCCGTCGCCTGGGCCGCCGCAGCCGCTTTCGCCATCGGTGGATTCTTTGCCGGCAACTACGTCGGCCACCAAGGTCCCAAATCTGAGTTGGACGAGTTGCGCGGCGAAATGCGCGGCATGAAAACCATGGTCGCCATGAGCCTCCTCCAGCAACAAAGCGCAGTCGAGCGGCTGCGCGGCGTCAACTATTCCGTGCGCCTCGACAACCCCGAAGACGAAGTCGTCACGGCGCTCATCCAAACCCTGCGCGGAGATTCCAGCGTCGACGTTCGCCTGGCCGCCGCCGACGCGC
>JANXUM010000518.1 GCA_025356215.1 Bryobacter sp.
GATGATGCCAGCGGTGCCATTGGCATCGAGCAGTTCGGTGCTTTCGCCGGAACTGCGCGATGAAGCGGCAAGCTTTCTCGATCAGGTGTTCCCCTCAGCCGCTTAAGTCAAAAAAGCCTTAGTTTACAATCTCGTAACAAATCGCTGGCAAAGCTTCACAGTTCCCAAACATGGAAAGGTTGGAATCGATTTGTGACCGACCAAAGAAACCGATTTCTTCCTATCCAGTTCTACCCCGCACTGTTCTGCGCAGCGACGCTTATGGCGCAGATCGACCCAGGGCTACGCAAGGGCCCCTCCACAACGGGAAGTCCGCTCAGCGGCTTGACGGCCGCCGAGTTGGCCTTCTTCGAGAAGGGAAAAGACGCCTTCAATGAAGTGGACGATGTGTCGAAGGGGTTGGGTCCACGATTCAACCTAGATGGCTGCGGCGGATGCCATTCGCAACCGAGCCTGGGTGGAACGAGCCCGCAATTGAATCCCCAGTTTGCGGTGGCAACAAGAATGGGCGCGTTGAATCGGATGCCGCGATTTTTGCAAATGGATGGGCCGGCGCGGGTGGCGCGGCGGAAGCGGAATCTGGACGGGTCAGCCGATGGCGGAGTGCACAATCTGTTTGTGATCACGGGACGGACGGACGCCCCGGCGGGCTGCAAGATTCAGCAACCGGATTTTTCGAACCTGAACAACTTCAGCTTCCGGATTCCGACGCCAACCTTTGGACTGGGCCTGATCGAGATGATCACCGACTCCGCGTTGCGGGCGAACTTGGCGTTGAAGAGCGACATAAAGCGAATGATGGGGATCGGCGGCCGCTTCAATACGAACGGCAACGATGGAACGATTACGCGATTCGGTTGGAAGGCGCAGAACAAATCGATCGGTATCTTTGCCGGCGAGGCCTACAACGTGGAGGTGGGCGTAACGAACGATCTATTCCCGCAGGACCGCGAGGAAGACCCGGCATGCAATCAGACGGGCGGGGTGGAATCAGCGTCCGATCTGGAGAAGGGCGAGCATGGAGACATTGAACTTTTCACTTTATTCATGCGCTTCCTGGCACCGCCGCCGAGCGCGCAACAGAGCGCGCAACAGAGCCAGACGACTGCGCTTGGCCGCGCGGTGTTTGAGTCTACCGGCTGCGCGATGTGTCACACGCCGGTGTTAAAGACCGGAACATCGGTATACGCGGCACTATCGCAGAAGGATGTGCCGCTGTACTCAGACCTGGCGCTGCACCGGATGGGACAAGGCCTAGCGGATGGGATCTCGCAGGGAGATGCGCAGGGGGATGAATTCCGAACCGCGCCGCTGTGGGGATTGGGCGAGCGGATCTTCTTTCTGCACGACGGGCGCAGCAAGGATCTGGTCGAAACGATCCGCATGCACGACAGTCCGGGCTCGGAGGCGCGCAGCGTAATCCGGGTATTTGAGGGATTGTCGCCTGACCAGAAGCGGGATCTGCTTGTGTTCTTACGGTCGCTATAGAACCCAACGCCGACAGACTTAACGCCGGAATCGCAGCGCGAGTAGCAGGAGCCCGGCAGCCACAAGGGCGGTGCCCGGTTCAGGCACCTGCGACGCGGTGAAGATGCGGACCTCATCCATCGTGAGTCGCGAGGTGAAAGCCTTGACCGTCAGCTTATTTGCCGTATCGAAACGAATCGAATCTTCGCCAAGCAGTAATTCCAGTCCCCGGAGGAATTGGATGTTGGTGTAGGTGTTTGCCGCGTTGCCGTAGGAGTCTGTGTCGGCCGGACAGACGGTGTTGGGCAGAAGGCAAGTGCTTCGACCGGCGACACCGAGGATCGCGGATTGGAAATCGACCGAGGCCGTCTGCTGCCCGAGGATGAAGGAGTTGCGATTGAAGTGGAGCAACCAAACATCCACAAGCGTTCCCGCTTGGATGGTCGTCGACAAGCCGGGCCACGATGTGCTGTAAGTGGTGCCGACATTCAATGTTTCGAGCGAGAGGTCGGCGGGCAGGACATAGAAGCTGCGTTCCGGGATCAGAAAGACCTTCGAGTCGGACGTCAAGCTGCCAAGACGCAGGTCCACCGCCGGCGCGGTCACCTGGATGTTGGCGGAGGTGACAATGCTGGCCGAAAGAGTCAGCGACGCGCTGACCAACGACAGACAGAAAAATCTCATATGATCTGATCTATTATGAACTTCTTTTGGGATTTTCCAAGCCGCTTCTTGAAAGTCTTGGTACCGGTATTTTTCGTCTCTTCAAGCTTGATGGCGCAGCCGGCAGTGCCGGGGCTGGAAGTACGAAGAGCCGTGGGCAAGATGGTTGTGGATGGGAGGCTGGACGAAGTGGCGTGGAGGAGTGCGCAAGCGGTGACTTTCGAGTTCCCTTGGGATGGGCAGACAGGGGCAAAACAGAAGACGACGGCGCGGCTGCTCTGGGACGATCATTACCTTTACATCTCTTACGAGTGCGAGGATAACGACATCACCGCCCACTTTGAAAAACGAGACGATCCAACTTATCGTGACGACGCGGTGGAGGCCTTTATCAACCCGCGTCCGTCGCAGACCGACTTATATCTTGGCTTTGAGATGAACGCACGCGCGACGATGTACGACTATGTGTATTTCCAGTCCAAGTACTTACTCAAGCGCCTCAATCTGGAGGGGATGTTGCTGGCCACACATATCCGCGGAACTCTGAACGCAAGTGGCGACCAGGATCAGGGTTGGTCGCTGGAGTTGGCGATTCCCTTCACTGAATTTGAGGGCTTGGCGCAGAATCTGCCGCCAAAGGTG
Source organism: Bryobacter sp. (assembly GCA_025356215.1). GTDB lineage: Bacteria > Acidobacteriota > Terriglobia > Bryobacterales > Bryobacteraceae > Bryobacter. The sequence continues at coordinate 2,773 of JANXUM010000518.1, forward strand.
GGTGAAAGCTGGGCGATGAATCTCAACCGCTGGGATGGAACGGAACCCAAGCGACGGCTGAGCCAATGGAGCAACTCGCTGCTGCCAACGCCCAATCCTCATAATGCGAAGAGGTTTGGGGTTGTCACCTTTGTGGGGGCGGGCAAGCCTTGAGCAGGCCCGGCTGGACCGCAGCCTGAAGCCCGTAACCACTTGTGGCTGGGCGATGGGGCCTGGCCTTTACTCCACCCAGACTGTTACCGTTGCCGTTGTGGCGTTGGGTCCGATCTGGACGGCGATGTCGTTGGCTCCGGACTTGGTACCGGGCGGTAGTTTGACGTTCATCTGAATGACGCCTTGCACCAGGCCGGGCGCGTTGCCGGCGTACTGCACAGTCGCCGGCTGGAGATTGATCGTGGCGAGGGCTTGCTGATTGAGGCTTGAGATCGCACTGGAAACCGATCCGTCGACGCCAGCCGGAGTCATTGCGCCGCCGCCAGTGAGATAGAACACAACGACACTTTCCTTGGTTGCCCGGTTGTTCGAGGTGTTCACCGATCCGTTTTGATTGAGAATCGCTCCAGGGCCCTGGCCGCTGCCGTCAACCGTGAAGAGCCCAGGCTTTGAACTTACGACGGGAAGCAGGAAAGGCGTGGACTGGAAGCCGACATACTCGACAACCACGCGGACGGATTGCTTTGCCGATAAGTTGAAGGGAGCGATGACGCTGAGTTGTCCACTCTGCGAATAGATCAACGGGGCGGCGACGCCATCCGCGTC
>JANXUM010000551.1 GCA_025356215.1 Bryobacter sp.
TTCTCTGTAGACATGTTGTGATTCCTTTCGACATGTCATGATACTGAGCGCGGGGGCGGATTCGAACCATCGCTTTTGGGGGTTGGCGGGTAAGTGGCTTGGTTTGTGCGAAGTAGGGCGCGTGAGAAATCTTAAAATAGCCGTGAATGATAAAGTTCACATCGGCCAGACGGGCTCGGGCTGTGGGTGGAAGTGCATGGTTGTACTTGCCGTCGGGTGATGAGAACGTGCGCTGAGCTAAGCCGCAACGAAGTGCTGATGGCTATGGGGATTGGAGCTTGGCTTGATGCGGCGTATGCTTGGGTATTTTTTGGGCCACGCTGGTAAGCGCTGGAGTATGCCGGATACCACCACAGCGGCGATTTTGCTGCTGCATTCCATCATCCTTCCGAAGGTGCTCGCCGCGCCGGCCGCTGCACCATCGTTAAAGGCGCTTTCGTATCATAAGAATATGGCAAATCGTGTCGAGGCAATTTACGAAAACGGTGCGCTCCGGCCTCTCCAACCGCTGGAACTCGCTGAACATGAGCGCGTGACACTGGATATCCTCCCTTCCAATCCCGGCGTGGATCTGGATCACGGTTTCGTCGCCCGTTGCCGCGCTGAAGTTGCCGGAGTCGAGAAAATGTCGCTCGAACAAATCCAAGGCCTCCTGTCGAGCATGACCGGAACATTTGAGGAAGCGATCGACGAGGAACGCGGACCTCGCTAAAAAGCGCTATTTCTTCGATACCAGCGCCATCGCCAAGCTCTTCCACGTGGAAAAGGGAACGCCGCAGGTCATTTCCATCTTTCGCCAACCAGAACGGCAGATCATAATCTCTCGCTTGACGTTGGTCGAACTGTTCTCGGTAGCCGCCATGAAATTCCGGACAGGCGAGATCTCAAAAGAGGCGCGGCCATCCTACGTTCGCCAAGTCCTGGTGACAATCGCGCTCGGTGAAATTTTGGTCATTGCCTCGCGGGGTGAGGACTTCGATCAGGCCGCTGGACTGATCACGAATCATGGACATCTCGGTCTGCGCACTCTCGATGCGATCCAACTGGCCGCCGCATTGTGGCAGAACACACAAGCCCGCCTCGACTATTTCGTCTGCGCCGACCAGCGACTGGCCTCCATCGCGCGCCTCGTCCAGCTCCGAACAATCGAACCATCAGACTCAAACTCGTAAGCGCGGAGAGAGGGGTTCTCTCAGACGAGTTGGGCACTACACTTGCTTGCTTGGGGATCGAAATGCTCGGCGCTCCTGGGAATTGATCGCCCGGAAGCGGATCGCCCGACGTGCTTCAAGAAGATGGACACTTGCCTTAGAGGCGGGCGACGCGGCGTTGGTTGAGGAAGAAGAGACAACTGAGGACCATGAGCAGGATTCCGTTGGCAGCCAGTACTTGTTGGGTGCCAAAGCTTTCGATCGCCTTGCCGGCGGCAAATGCGCCGAAGGGCATTCCACCGCGGAAGGCCACGTTGTAGACACTCATTACTCGTCCGCGCATGGAATCCTCGACCAGGTTTTGCACCAAGCTTGAGACCAAGCCAAAGCAAGCAATGAGAGCCGCGCCGGCGAAGAAGAGCATCACCAGACTGACGTAGAAATTGGTCGCCAGGCTGAAACCGAGGATGAGCGCGCCCAGCGATCCTAGGGAGACCAGCGAGAGCAGGCCCTTGCGTTGGATGTTACTTGTTCCGGCGACGAAGAAACCGCCCATGACACTGCCAATCCCGGAGACCACAAGCATCTCGGAGTAGGCTTCTTTGCCCAAATGGAAGACGCGTTCGGCGACGACGGGCAAGAAGGTGAGAAGCGGGACGCCGAGCAGCGTCATTAGAAAAGCCAAGGCCACCAGACCGCGCATGACGGAGTTGTCGCGCACAAAGCGCAGACCGACTTTCATACTTTCGAGCACCGGCTCTTTGTGGGTCATAGCCGGGGGGCGGGGGGCAACGCGCATGAGCGTGAAGATGACCGCCAGGAAGCTGAGCGCGTTGATTCCGAAACACCAGACCGCGCCGAAGGCGGCCAGGGTGAGACCACCGATGGTGGGTCCGATGACGCGGGCCACGTTGAACTGAATCGAGTTCAAGGCGATCGCATTTTGCAGGTCTTCTTTTTTCACGAGCGACGGCACCAGCGCTTGATAGGCGGGGCCGCCGAAGGCCTGGGCCGTGCCGACGGTGAAGGACAAAGCGAAGATGTGCCAGACCTGGACAACCTTGAAGTAGGCCAGAATGGCCAGTGTCAGGGCGCAAAACATTTGCACCAGTTGGGAGACGACCAGGACCTTGCGGCGGTCTTTGCGATCGGCGACGACGCCGCCGAGGATACTGAACAGGAAGATGGGGATCTGGCCGAGGAAGACGTCGAGACCGAGATACCAGGCAGATTTGGTGAGTTCGTAGACCAGCCAGCTTTGGGCCAAGTTCTGCATCCACGTTCCAATGGAAGACGTGCACGCGCCCAGCCACATGAGGCGGAACTCGGGATACTCAAAAGCCTTGAAGATCTGACGTTTCAATCGAAGATCTTAGGGAAGCGGCTTTTCGCGTTGGATGAGGTGACAAAGATTGCCGTCGGCATCCTTGAAGAAAACGAGGCGGTTGCCTTGATTGGAGAAGGGTTCGCCGGTGAAGGTGACGCCCTTGGCCTGCAGATGGGCGTAAGCCGCGTCGAAGTCGTCACTGGCGATGGCGAGATGACGGATGCCGGGGGTTTTCATTTCGTTCGGTCCGGCGGGGCCGTCGCTGGGGATGATCTCCAGCATGGAGCCATTGGCCGCCTTAACGAAGTAGTTGCCAGCGTACTCGAAATTGATGTGGAACTCGAGGTGATCGACGTACCAATCGGCGAGGCGCTTGGGATCTGGAGAAGCGATTGCGGTGTGTTCTAAGCCTTGAAACATGGAAGCCACCAGTTTAGCAACGCGCGCGGCTTAGTAAACGGCGAAACAGAAAACAGTGTTGGTACCGGAGGGCGAGAGGCAGTATTCACCGACATCGAGGGCTT
>JANXUM010000602.1 GCA_025356215.1 Bryobacter sp.
GGCTGGCGAAGACGTGTCCGCTCTGTCCAAGAGTGATCGTAAAGTAGCTCTTGTCCCAGTCGGCAGTGTCGGCGATAAAGCGGAACGCCGGGCTAACCCTCGCGCTCACCTGCTTGACTGTCTGCGCCGATCCGCTCATCGGGGCCGGCCCAGCCTGCACGTAACGGTCCACCAACGGTACCTTCAATCCGCGAATTAAACTCGCCAGTGGCATCCAAGGTCGGGCAATCATTTTGCCCACCGATAGGGCCTCGCTCAACACGAGATTTGGCACATAAATCTGGTTGTACCTCCCGTAATCCCAAAAGTGCGGGTTCTTGCCCTGCAACTTGATACCCGCGTCCAAACTATCGAGCAGAGCCTGCACCAGTAACTGATCGTAGTCCGCAAACCAATCCTTGGGCCGCCGCCGCAACAAATCCTCAATCACCGTCGGCGCAAAATGAGATTCGTACTTCACCGGCCTCGGTGCCGCCCGCTGAATGATCGCAGTCTTCAATTGCTCATACGCAAGGCTCACGATCATCGGCCCCGGCTGCTCGATCTCCATCTGCCCGTTCCAGTTCTCCAAAATTTCCAGTGCCGCCGCAAAGCCGTCGCGGCTAATCTTGCGCGTCCGCCCAGCCTTGACCAACTCCTTCGCTAGAAAATGATGGAAGTCCGAATACACATCCTTTTGGATGGTCGCCATTTCCACCGGCTGCCACTTGTCCTGCTTGGCCAGCATCGCCGCGATCTGCCGTTGCCGGTACGGCGGCGTAAAAATCCCCGCCACCGGATATTTATAGTCTTTCGGGAATGGATTCTGATTGGAGTTGATCAATACGCCGCCCGGCGGATTGTAGCTCGAAGGCAACTCGTCAAACGGAATGAACCCCGCCCAATCGTTGGCCGGGTTCCGTGCGTCCATCGGCAGCGCGCTGTCCTGGGTCTTGCGAATCGGCATATGTCCCGCCGCTTGATAACCGATGTTGCCCGCGCTGTCCGCGTAAAGAAAATTATGGTTCGGCCCTGCAAAGTTCGAAAGCGCCGCCCGGAACTGCTTCCAATCCTGGGCGCGGTTGATGTCTAAAAACGTAAAGTGAAAGTCACCGTCGAAAGGTGCCCACCGCAGTGCGTAGCGCGCGCCATTGCGCTCCACGATGGGCCCGTGCGGCGCAATCTGATTCGACACCTCGATTGTCGGCCCGCCCTTTACCTGGATCGTCTCTTTCTCCACCCCCAACAACGAAGTCTCGTTCAGATACAAATCCTGTACGTCGAAATGCAACGTCGTCATTGACCAGGCGATCTTCTGGTTGTGCCCGATGATTACCGCCGGCGAGCCGGGGATCGATCCCCCGATCACATCCAGATCCCCCGCCTTCAGATGGTTGATGTAGAAAGTACTGGGCCAGCTCGGCGCCAGATGCGGGTCCCCCGCCAAAATCGGTTTGCCCGTCTTGCTGCGTGCGCCCGATACCGCCCAGGCGTTCGAGCCCGGCATGATCTCGGCACCCGAGCGCGTCGGAAAGAGCTTCTTGATCTTTGCCGCGTCTCCACCCTGCGACAGCATCATGAACTCGTCGGCTTCGGTCGTCCAACTCGTGGACAGTTGCCGAAACATGTGCAGGCTCAGCAGAAGCGTATCGGCGATACTCCACTGCCTCGGCGTGTAGTTCAGCGCGCGAATCTCCAACGGCAAACTGTCAAGATGGGTGCTCAACCAGTCATTCACCCCGCGGGCGTAAGCCGCGAATGCCCGCCGGTCGTCGTCCACCAACTTCTCCATCATCAAATTGGCAACCCTGCGAAGCCGCATCCGCCTCGCTTCCAGATCGCTCTCCACCGCCGCCGGTCCCACGATCTCGGCCATCTCGCCCGCCGCGATTCTGCGCGTCGCCTCCATCTGCCAGAAGCGATCCTGGGCATGCGCGTAGCCCTGCAAGTACAAGGCGTCGTCGATGCTCCCAGCCTCAATATGCGGTATGCCGTACTCGTCCCGCGTGATCGTTCCCGCTTGGCCGAGGTCCAGCCTCACTTCCCCCGCCGTCTCCGGCATGCTCTGCCGGACAAACTGCAAAACGAAGCCAAGGGCAGCGATCAAAACGATCGCTCCAATGGCGTTGGTATATTTGAGAACGCGTCGCACCTAATCGAATTCTAATGGAAGCCAACAGCAGTATCGGATTACGTTTGTTATTGCTCGGCGCTCTCACCGCCGTCAATGGCTTCTTTGCGTCCTGTGAGATCGCCCTCCTGAGCTCTCGCAGACCCCGCCTTAAGCAGCTCGCCGGGGACGGCAACCTCGGTGCCATCGCCGCTTTAAAGCTGCTCTCCAACACCGAGCGCCTCCTCAGCGTCGTTCAGGTCGGCATCGGCGTCACCAGCCTCGCCATGGGCGTAGCCGGTGAGGAAGCGATCAACCATTGGCTCCGCTTGCAACTTGTCCCCCTGGCCCCGCCCGCCTACGCCAGCTACGTGGAGGCCTTTTGTCTACTGATCAGCTTTGTCTTTCTCACGCTCCTTCTGGTCGTGGTCGGCGAGGTGGTGCCCAAGAACCTCGGCATCGTAGCCTCCGAGCGAGTCAGCATCCTCGGCGCGCCGCTTCTGCTGGTCGTCAACCGCGGTCTGGGCCCGCTCGTCTTCCTCGTTGAGAGCCTCGCCAACTTTTTCTCGCGCCTCCTGGGTCTGCCTCAGGGCGGCGCCCATGGAGTCCACTCTCTCGAAGAAATCCGTCACATCGTCGAATCGAGCAAAGAACATTCCACCGTCTCCGCCTTCGAGGCCCACGCCATTGACCGCCTTCTCGAGCTTCGCGAACTCGTGGCTCGCGAAGTGATGACGCCCCGCAGCAGCCTCGTCTGCCTTCCCATGAGTGCCTCGCTGGATGAACTTCTCAAGACCATGGACGAACATCACTATTCCCGTGTCCCCGTCTACAAGGACAATCCCGACAACATCCTCGGCATCGTCCACTTTCGCGACTTGCTCGGCGTCTGGCGCGAGCGCCGCATCGCCACCGAGCGCCGCCGCCAGGTCAAACAATTCCGTCTCGAACAATACGTGCGCAAGCTCCCCGTCATCCCGGAGACAAAATCGCTAAGCGACCTGATCGACGAGTTCCGCGAGAACCGCGCTCATATGTCGCTAGTCGTAAACGAATTCGGCGCGGTCAGTGGCGTCCTCACTCTTGAGGACGTCTTCGAGCAAGTCTTCGGCGAGATCAACGATGAACATGACCTTGTCGCCATCGAACAGGAAAGTGAATCCGATGACCTCGAACTCGAAGGCTCCACCACCACCCGCGATCTAGAGACTAAGTTCGACATCGAACTGCCCGCCGACGCCGGCTTCGAGACCCTGGCCGGGTTCATTCTGTTCCGCCTCGGTTTCATCCCCCAAACCGGCCACGTGATCGAAGAAGGCGACCGCCGCTACACGGTCCTCGAAATGGATCGCAACCGCATCGTCCGCGTCCGAATCGAGCGCATCGTCCCCCCGCCCGCGCGCATCTGAGCGTTATGAGTTCCATTCAAATCGGATTATCCGAAGAGCAACGCGCCGGTTCGGCCGGAATCCTCCGGGCCACTCTCGCCGACGCCTACCTGCTTTACACCAAAACCCGCAAGTACCACTGGAACGTGGAAGGCAGCCACTTCCACGATTTACATAAGCTCTTCGAAGGCCAATACGAACAAATCGACGGCGAGATCGACGATATCGCCGAACGCATCCGCGCCCTTGGCGTTTACTCCACCGGTAGCCTTAAGGAATTCCTCGATGACACGCGCCTCCAGGAGGACTCCGGCGTCCAGATCAGTTCCACCCAGATGATCGAGAATCTTCTGTCCGATCACGAAGCCCTGATTCGGCATCTTCGCCTCGATCTTCAGCGCGCCTCCGATGAATTTGGTGACGCCGGTAATCAAGACTTCCTCACCGGCTTGATGGAAAGCCATGAAAAAATGGCTTGGATGCTGCGCTCGCTCCTGCGCTAGTTTGGCAGCTTCAGCCCCTTGGCCACCTGCCTCCAGTCGACCAGAATGAAGTTCTTGCGGCTGTCGTTCATCGCCACAAACATCCCTTTCGGGAATTCGGGCCCCAGAGGCCTGCTGGTGGCCTCGATGCCGTCGGTTTGCTCCGCGCCCACCCGGAACACTCCCAGATCCTTGGAGTGGTCGTGCGGGCCCTTGGCTCCGCCTTCACGCGCATATACGTGGTACTCGCTGTTTGGTGTCGTCTGATCGGTGGCGATGATGTAGCCCTTCCCCTTGCCCGTCGCATAAATTGCCAAGCCCTCGCGGTCGCCCCGCCAGCCTCGGGTTGCAAACAACGCCAACTCCTTGGCCGCGTCGGCGTGTTGCGGGTCCGCGTGATACTTGCGAACCCCGGCACCCTCGTCCGAATAGTAGATGAATCCCATCTCGTCATCCACCGCTACAGCCTCAATCTCCTTGGACCCGCTGAACGCCCCAAACTCCCGTACCTTCTCGCCAATCAACTGGCCCGCGCCGTCGTCCTTCAAACGGTACTGCCACAGATAAGTGCCGCTTGGACCGCTCTTCCGGCTGACGATCGCAAAGATCGCCCCATCGGACTTGCGCGTATACATCCCGATCCCCATCGGCTGCTGCTCGGCCCCCTTCTGCCCCGCGAACACCGGGATGCTCGCCAAAGCCCGCAGCCCCTGATCGGGCACAATCTCCATCACCCGCAGCGCGTGTCGATTTCGTTCGGTCGCCACCGCAATGTCGATCTTGCGGCCGCCCAGCGTCAAGCCGTAAGCCACATCGACGTTGTTCGGACGGTCCACGGGCCCAATCGATCCCAGCACCGTTCCATCCAGACGAAAGGCGACAACGGCCCCGTCCGGTGCCGCCATCTTCACGGTGCCGATGATCATGCTCTTCGATGGGTCTTTCGGGTTTACCCAGATGGACGGGTCGTCTGTCTGGTGCGCGGCGCTGGCGGTTTCCCGAGTGGGGGTCACATCCACCGGCATGATAGCCGCGGACAGGGTCAGGGCAACAAGGCTCAACCAAGTTTTCATACAGACCTAGAATAGGCTACCGGGCACGCGGCGCCGGCTCACTTTGAAGTAATCGTAAGCGCGCTCCGTGGCGATCCGGCCGCGCGGTGTCCGGTCCAAAAAGCCCTGCTGGATCAGGTACGGTTCGTAGACGTCCTCGATGGTGCCCGATTCCTCGTCCACCGCGCTCGATAGCGTGTTCAAACCAACCGGCCCGCCATCGAACTTCACCAGGATGGCCAGCATAATCCGCCGGTCCACCTCGTCCAACCCAAGAGGATCGACCTCCAACAAATTCAAGGCGTCGACGGCAATTTGCTCCGACATCGTCCCGTTCGCCTTCACCTGCGCGTAGTCTCGCACCCGCCTCAGCAGCCGGTTCGCGATACGCGGAGTGCCCCGGCTGCGTCGCGCAATCTCCTCGGAAGTCGGCGTGTCCATCGGCACGTTCAAGATCTTGGCCGATCGCCTTACGATCCCGGCCAGCTCCTGCGGCTCATAGACATCCAGCCTAAGCATCAGCCCAAAGCGCCCACGAAGCGGAGCGCTGATGTTGCCCAGACGCGTTGTCGCGCCCACCGCTGTAAACTTCGGAACGGGCAGCGAGTGCGTTCGCGCCCCCGGCCCCGCGCCCACGATGATGTCGACGCGAAAATCCTCCAGCGCCGAATACAGCATCTCTTCAACATCGGGCGACAAGCGATGAATCTCATCGATAAAAAAGACCTGCTTGGCCCGAATGTTGCTAAGCAAGCCGGTCAGGTCCAACTTCTTTTGCAGCACTGGAGCGGCTGTCTGCTCAAAAGCAACACCCAACTCATTGGCCACCAGCGTCGCCAGCGTTGTCTTGCCCAGCCCCGGCGGGCCATAGAGCAGCACATGGTCCATCGCCTCGTCTCGCATCCGCGCCGCCGCAATCGCGATGCGCAAATTCTCTTTCAGCTTCGTTTGGCCCGTAAAGTCGTCCAGGCTGCGCGGGCGCAGCGACGCCTCAAAAAGACGTTCTTCGTCGTGCGCTTCCGACCCTACCAAGCCTCGTTCAATCACTGTTCATTCACCGTTGCTCAGATTAGCGCACCAGTTCCAAACTCTTGCGGAACAACGCCTCAAAGTCCGCGCCCGTTACCAAGCCCTTGGCCTTCCCCACCGCCGCCTCAGCCGCCGCCGCCGGCGACCCCAGGTTGATCAGCGCCGACAACACGTCCGCCTCCAGTGGCGAAAAGTTGCCAGCCGCTCCGGGCGCCTTCGCCGCCGCCGACCCCGACGGCAGGTCGTCCAGCTTATCCTTCAAATCGACGATGATCCGTTCCGCCGTCTTCTTGCCAATCCCCGGCACCCGCGTCAGGCTCACGATGTCGCCCCCACGGATGCATGCCGCCAAGCTTTCCACTGCAATCCCACTCAACACCTTCACCGCCAGCGACGGCCCCACACCGCTCACCGAGATCAGCCGCTCAAAGGCCCGCTTCTCGATCGCCGTGAGAAACCCGAAGAGCGCGATGTCGTCCTCGCTCACCTTCGTATAGATCCGCAGCGCGATCTGCTGACCTGGATCCGGCACCGCCGTGTAGGTGCTCACCGGCACTGTCACCTCGTAGCCCACACCTCCCGCCAGTAGAATCACGGTGCCGCCCGCTTTCTCCAACACTGTCCCCTGCAAGTACGCAATCATAAAAACACCATAGCCTATGGCGCGAAGACTGTTTTTTGTTCCGGACGTAGAACGCGGGTTTGCGAAGTTGCACGGGGAAGAGGCCAAGCACCTGTCCCGCGTTCTACGCGTTGAGCCCGGGCACGTCTACGAGCTTTCCGACAACACCCAGAAGTACCTCGGCAAGGTCATCGAGGCCAACAAAGAGTCCGTACGCTTCGAAATTCTCGAGACCATGCCGGTCGAGCGCGAGACCCCGGCCATCCATCTATATGTCGCCATCATCAAGTTCGAATACTTTGAATGGGGCATCGAGAAAGCCACTGAGCTTGGCGTCGATCGCATCGTACCCGTCCACGCCGCCCGTACCGAGCAAGGGCTCGATAAAGCCGTCGCCAAGCGCTTGGAGCGTTGGCGGCGCATCGCCGTTGAGAGCAGCCAGCAATCCCGGCGCGCCTTCCTGCCAGAGCTTGGCGAGTGCACTCGATTTGCCGACGTCGCCGCCAACGCCTCGGGCAAGCGTGTCATTCTCGATGAGACCCGTCAAGGCCAGCGCCTGGCCGCCCTCGACAGGGCAGCCGACCCAATCAGCCTGCTGATCGGCCCTGAAGGCGGCTGGACCGATTCAGAACGCGCTCTCGCCGCCGCCAACGGCTGGATACCGGCAAGCCTCGGCCCCCGCATCCTGCGCGCCGAGACCGCCTGGCTGGCCGCCCTCGCCATCCTGCGCTCTTAAGCCGTGCGGATCACCGCGGCCACTGGGGCCGAGCCGACCGGGATCAACGTAAACAACGGGGCCGTCTTGTGCCGCTTACTGACGATGTTCGCCAGCCGGATGATTGCGATGTCGCCGGAGCGTTGATTCAGCACCAGCGCCATTTGGTTGTCCGGCGTCAGCACAACGCATCTGGGGTCGTTGCCAACTGCAACCACTGCCGCCAGTTTTTGCGTGCGGATGTCCAGCACCGATACGGTGTCGGTACTCGGACTCGTGACAAACAATAGCTTCGGCTGCCCGGATACCGCCATTGGCCCCGGTGCCTTGCCACTCAGAAGCGTCGCTGCAACCTGCGACTCAAACGGGTACACCACCACGACTCCGTCCAGGCCCTCGCCCGTGATGAACAGTTGGCCTCCATCGGCGCTGAAGCAAAGATTCTCCGGCTGGATCGGAAGCGGCAGATGCACCACCACCTTTGCCGCAGCGGAGTCGACCATCGTCAACTGGCGCTTTTCCTTTTGGGCCACCAGCAACGTCTTGCCATTGTTGAGATAGCGGATCATCGCTGGCGGGTCGCCCACCGTCGCCCAGGCAAAGTCCGATTCGCCCGGTGCCGCCAGTATGCCCACTCGTGCGGAGCTCGCCATCGCAACGGCCACATGCGCGGTCTGCGGCGACACCGCAAGCGTTGTGGCCTTTTCCGGCAGTGCCCACTCGCGGGTCACCTCCAGCCGCTCCCGCCCGATCGCGAGAAGCTTTCCACCGTCCGCGCTCAGTGCCCAAAGCGTCTTTGAGTCGGCGCTTAACCAAAGCTCTCCCGGCATGACGGCTGGTTTCAGGCGGCCTGCGATCGCGCTGTCGGCCACACTCACCGCTTCAACGATACCGTTGTCGCCCACCGTGTAGAAGAAACCGCTGTCCGGGGCGTCCACCAACCTCACCGGCCGGCCACTGGGCTTAATTCGGCTACTGCTCAGGCGAAAGGCCGCCAAATCCACAACCGCGATATCGCCCGAATCGCGCGTCGCCACAAAGGCAGACCCCACAAAAGCATTCTTGTTTCGAGAGGTGCACCCGGTGCCGAGCCCGACCAGCGCCCCTCCTAATATCGATCTTCGCGACAGCACAATCGTATTATGAACCTTGTACGATGTTGCTCGTCCTCTTATTAGCCCTCCAGGTCCCTAACTCGCTCCCCGGAACCCTCGAACAATGGAAGACCGAGATCGAGGCCCGCAGCGCGGGCAAAATTGAGATTCTGCGTATTCCTGGCGACACCGGCTCACCGCAGGACCGCCAAGTTCTGATGTCGTACTTCAACCGGGCGGACTTCGCCGAGTCCTTCTCGCGGTCGCAGGCCCTTACCTTCCGCTATGAGCTTGGTGGTTCCACGCGCAGCCTGATTCTGCTGAACACGCGCGCCATCCAGAACACACAGAACTCCTTGGAGGCGTTGCTGGCACATGAGCTTGGCCATATCTGGCTTGCTTCCCTCGGCCTCTTGCCGCCACAGTATGACCCAGGGCCTGACGCCTGCTTGGCAGTTCACTACGGCGACATCGTGCAGCACATCCTTCTGCGTAAAGAAAACGACCGGCGCGGCATCGATTGGCGGCCATCTTATGCCCGCGACTACACGGCTGCTTACGAGTCGCTGCGAAAGCTGCCTCCCAACGGCGACAAAGGCGACGCGTGCTTTCGCGCTCAACGGTTGAGTCTACTGGTTGACGTGCGCGACGGGTTCGTCGCGGGGGCCTTTGCGGCGCGCGAGGGTTACCTCAATTTGCTGGCCGCGCAAGACTCCGAGGCGGAGGCGATCGCCATCGAACTCCTGGAGCAATTCGACAGCAAACTGAGTCTTGAGAAGGCAGACTACCAGGCTGCGCTCGAACTGGCCAAGCAGGCAGTCTACCGGCTGTTATCCTGAGATTTCGAATGTTGGAGATACAGACGGAAGACATCCGGCCGGGCGTAGCCCTGATTCATCTAAGCGGAAAACTGATCATGGGGCCAGAGGCCGCCTCGATGGAGTTACTGGTGAACACTCGTCTGGATTCCGGCGCGCGCCATTTGGTCTTTAATATGGCGCAGGTGAAAGCGATCGACTCCACCGGCATCGGGCGCTTCATTTCCACCTACGGCCGCCTGATGCAAGTGCAAGGAACGCTGGGCATGGCCGGGGCTACGAAGGTGGTTCGCCAAAGCTTCCGTGTGACGCGCCTGGATACCGTCTTCAAGTTCTACGATACGGTCGAAGAGGCGATGGCGGCGATTCCCGCAGCCTAGACGACGGCGTCCAGTTCGGCCTTCGCATCCACCAAGTCGGTGTCCTTGAGCAACTCGTAGACCGCGTCGTACATCTTGAGTGCGAGCGCACCGCGATCCTTGGCTGTCAAAGCAGCCGTCGACACGGGTTCGCCAATCCTCATGCGCACCTTGCCCGGCGACACGGTACCGGATCCAAATGGCAGAATCTTCTCGGTCCCGCAGAGCGCCACTGGCACCACCGGCACTCCGGCATTGATTGCAATGTAGAATGCACCCTCACGAAAGGCTTGCAGCTTGGCGTTTGGCGAGCGTCCGCCCTCGGGGAAAATCAAGATGCTGATGCCGCGCTCGCGAACGATTTTGCCTGCCTCGGCCATCGCTTTGATCGCCTCGCGCGGGTTGTCGCGCGGCACGGCGATGTGTCCGGCGCGGCTGAGGTGATATCCAAGAAACGGGATCTTGAACAAGCCCTTCTTGGCCATAAAGCGGAATTGCACCGGGATGGCGGCCAGTATGCACGGCGTGTCCATGTAGCTCAAGTGATTGGCGACGAAGACATAACTGCCTTTGGGGTCGATCTTCTCAAGCCCTTCGACCTTCATGCGGACAAAGCTAACTCGCAACAACATCCGCGCCCAGGCGCGCGCGATCGAGACTTGCATTCTGCCGGTGGTCTCGAAAAGTGAGACGACCAAGTTCACCAGGCCGTAGGCGATGGTGCAAAGGATGATGAGTGGGTCGATGATGAGCAGCGCCCGCAGTTGAGCCAACATGTATTCCCTCTATTGTAGAAGCGGACGGGCTTCGCCGACGACAAAGAGCGAACCGGTTACGAAGATTACGGCTTTCGCCGGGGCGTCGGCCAAGGCCTTCAAGGCATCGGGTACGCGGTCGTGGATGGTGGCATTGGGGTGCGGCGCCAGCGCCAGTATCGCTTCCGGTTCGAGGCTGCGGGCCTGATCGGCGTGGGTGATCAAAAGGCGATGGGCCAAGGGGAAAAGCGCGTTCGCGATCTCGGCCACTTCCTTGTCGCGCATCACTCCGAAGACGATCCAGATCTCGCAACCGCTGAAGTGCCGCTGAACGAACTCGCTCAACCGGCGGGCGGCGGCCGGGTTGTGCGCGCCGTCCAGATAGATCATCGGTTGGCGGCAAATCAGTTCCAAGCGCCCAGGCCAGGTGGCCTTGGCGATGCCGGCGCGGATGGTCGCGGGACTGATTCCCAGCTTGGCCAGAGCGACAGCGGCGGTGAGACTGTTACCAACCTGGTGGCCGCCGGCGAGTGGACAGTCAATCTCAAGAGCGACGCCGGCTTTGGAGGCGACATAGCGGCAACCATCGACGCGCAACTCAAGGCCGGTGATCGACCAGGAGGCGACGTCTTCGATCTCATCGGCCACAAAGAGGTGGTGGATCTCAACGTGCTGCAAGCCGAGGACCAGCGGGCGGCCGGGCTTGATGATGCCTGCCTTCTCCAGCGCGATCTCTTCGAGCGTGTTGCCAAGATACTGTTGATGGTCAAGGTCGACGGGGGTGATGACGCTGAGCAGTGGGTCGACCGCGTTCGTCGCGTCCAGGCGACCGCCGAGGCCGACCTCAAGGACAATCCTCTCAACCTTGGCCTCCCGGAAGAGCCAGAAGGCCATCGCCGTGACGGTCTCAAAGTAAGTAGGATGGCAATCGATATCGCCTTGCTCCAGCAATGTGATGGCGCAGGAGTGGACGGCATCAAAGGCGCGCGTGAAGTCCGCCTCGCTGACCGGAGCGCCGCCGATGCGGACGCGCTCGGTCGGGCTCACCAGGTGCGGGCTGGTGTAGAAGCCGGTACGGAATCCAGCTTCGCGCAAGCCCGAATCGATCATCGAACAGACGCTGCCCTTGCCATTGGTGCCAGCGACATGGATGACTGGGCAGAAGCGCTCAGGGTGATCGAGACCCGCAAGCAAGCGCCGGATGCGATCGAGGCCGAGCTTGATCGACTTGACTTCGTTGCCGAGAGAGTAGAGGTACTGGACCGAAGAAGGGAAGTCCATTTCCGACTAGGCGGGCTTCACGTCGCAGGCGTAAGACTTGGGCACGCGTCCGCCCTTGTTCAATTCCTTGTAGCCGATTTCGGTGTTGTAGTAGATGCTCGAGACCATGCGCTTGGCGGCGCGGAAAAATCGGTTGCCTTCGGCAAGGCTCGGCTCGGTGCCGGCGTCAAGGGCCTGCAAAACGGCGGTCTGATCGGCGGGGCTCAGGTTGAGGAAGGGTTTCCGATATTTTTCGTTCGAGTAGCCGTCAAGCCAGCCGAGGCCGTCGAGAAAGCGGGCGCGCTCCAGGTCGGTGCCATCGGTCAGGAAGAGATCGATGTAGCGATGGACATTGGCGGCCTTGGCACCGGGCGTGTCTGTGGCCGGGATGATCAGTTCACTCAGGGCCTCGACAGTGCGGAGCTGATGGTCGTCGAAAGTCTGAGGCTTCCAGGCGGCAATGGCATCGGCACCGGGCAGACCGCCAACAGCAATCGAGACCAGGCCGGCCCCGGCCTTGAGGGCTTGGCGCCTTGGAAGCGGGTAATCGCTCATCATGTTTTTACTCTATAACAAGCGCCAGGTTTTCAAGAGCCAAGCGTATTCAAAGGCAATCTCGTGGATGCGGTCGTATCGCCCGGAGGCGCCAAAGTGACCCGCGCCCATGTTCACCTTGAGCAGGACCTCAGACCTCCCTGTGTTGTGCTCGCGCACGCGGGCGACCCACTTGGCGGGCTCCCAGTAAGACACCCGAGGGTCGTTGAGGCCGGCGGTGGCAAGCATCGGCGGATAGGCGGCGGGGCGGACATTGTCGTATGGGGAGTAAGAGCGAAGGTACTCGAAGGCCGCGGGGTCGGCGGGGTTACCCCACTCCTCATATTCGCCAACGGTGAGCGGCAGAGAGGCGTCGAGCATGGTGTGGAGCACGTCGACAAAGGGGACGTGAGCGAGCACGCCGCCGAACAGTTCGGGCCGCATGGTGACGGCTGCGCCCACCAGCAAGCCGCCGGCACTGCCGCCTTCAATGATCAACTTTTGCCGCTCGGTCCAGCCTAGTTTGAAGAGCGCTTCGGCGCAGGCAAAGAAGTCGTGAAAGCTGTTGCGCTTATTGTTCATGCGCCCGGAGTCGTGCCAGGGGCGCCCCATTTCGGCGCCGCCGCGCACTTGAGCGATCGCGTAGACTACGCCGCGGTCGATGAGGCTCAGCCGGGCACCGCTGAAGCCCGCGTCGGTGTTCGCGCCATAGGCGCCGTAGCCGTAGAGCAACGTCGGATGCGTGCGTTCGGGGGTGAGGCCGCGCCGGTAGACAAGCACCAGCGGGACGGCGGTCGAGTCGTGGCTGATCGCGGTAATTCGTTCCACGGCATAGTTGGCGGAGTCAAAGCCAGCGGGCACTTCGGTACGTTTGCGAAGCTCCTGTAAGCCGCTGTTGAAGTGGTAATCGAAAACGGAGGGCGGCGTCAACGGCGATTCAAATTGATAGCGGAGCGTGCCAGTTGCGTACTCCCGATTGCCGGTGAGGCGGACGGCATAGGCGACCTCGCCAAACTCGATCGAACGCCAAGCCGTTTCGCCGTTGCGTTGGTAGCGGAAACGCCGCAGGCCACCGACTCGCTCGGTGACGACCAAATAATCGGCAAAAGCCGTAACACCCTCCAGATAGACATCGTCCCGATGCGGCAACAACTCTTCCCACGCTTGCTCAAGCCAGTTGGAGACAGGCGTGCGGATCAGCCTGAAATTGCGACCGCGGTCGTTGATTCGGACGAAGAGATCGTCGCCTTGGTGAGTGATGCTGTACTCAATGTCCTGTTGGCGGGCGCGGAAGACTTTGAAGTTTTCGGTTTCAGCCAGCCAGATCTCGGTGGTGGTGGAGGATTCCAACTCCATCACCAGAAAGCGCTTGCTGCGGGTCTTGTAGAGGTCAAGCCGGAAGCGCTCGTCGGCCTCCTCATAGAGCAGCGCGTCGTCGGCGGCGGGTTGGCCCAACTGATGGCGGAAGATGCGATAGGGTCGGCGCGCCGCGTCAAGCACGCTGTAGAAAAAGGTCCGGTTGTCCGCGGCCCAAGCGAGGGAATCGTAGGTTCGCTCAATCTGATCGGGATAGAGCTCGCCGGTGGCAATGTCTTTGACGCGGACGGTGTAGTCTTCGTCGCCTTCGATGTCGGTTGAGTAGGCGAGCAGTTTTTGGTCGGGGCTAATCTCGATCACGCCGAGATGGAAGTAATCATGCCCTTTGGCGAGCAGGTTCGAATCGAGGTAGATCTCTTCGGCGCCATCGCCCGTGCCGTCGTGCTGATCGGGCTTGCGGCAATAGAAAGGGTATTGGCGGCCCTGTTCGGTGCGGGTGTAGTAGAGGTAAGTACCATCTTTGACGGGGACGGTCAAATCGGTTTGTTGGATACGCGAGAGGATCTCGTTGTAGATCTTGTCCTGCATCTCGGCGGTATCGGACATGGCCGAGGCGGTATAGGCGTTCTCGAGCAGGATGTGTTCGAGCAGCTCGGGGTTGGTTTTTTCCCGGAGCCAGGCGTAATCGTCGGTCCATCGAATGCCGTGGAGTTCATGCGCTTGAGGGCCTTTGCGCGGGATCGGAGCAACCTGCATACCTTTGAGGCTAGCTAAACTCGGGTGATGAGTTGGACACGAATGCTATTTTTCGCCGTTTTTGTTGCGCAAGCGCAGTCGGTGGGAGTGGACGCGACGCGGTTGCGGGCGCATCTTCGGTTTCTGGCCAACGATTTGTTGGAGGGGCGCGCGGTGGGCACGCGCGGCGGTTTGCTAGCGGCGCACTATCTGGCGGCGGCCTTTGAGGCGGCTGGGGCGCGGGCGGCGGGCGAGGACGGTACTTACTTCCAGCAGGTGCCGCTCACGGGCGTGCAGGTGGAGCCGGGGGCGACGTTGAAGATCGGAAACAAAACGCTGGCATGGCGAGAGCAATTTGTCGGGACCACCAACACGCAAGAGCCGGCGCTGGATTTTACGGCCAGCCTTGTTTTTGTCGGGCACGGCATCCGCGCCCCCGAGTATGGATGGGACGATTACGCAAAAGCCGACGTGCGGGGTAAGATCGCGGTGCTGTTTACAGGAGAGCCGCCGAGCGAAGACCCGGCTTTCTTCAAGGGTGCGGAGCTGACTTATTACGGTCGCTGGACTTACAAGTATGAGGAAGCGGCACGGCAAGGCGCAGTGGGCGTATTGATCTTACACACGCCGGGGACGGCCAGTTACGAGTGGAGCGTGGTTGAGAATAGCTGGGGGCGCGAAGCGGTGCAATTGCGCCTTGTGCCGGGTGAGGCGGCGTTGAGGCTGGCGGGTTGGGTTTCGAGCGCGGGGGCGCAAGCGGCGGGGTGGAAGGTGGAAGAAATGCTCGCGAGGGCGGAGCGCAAGGGCTTTACGGCGGAGCCGATCGAGGCGCTTGCGACCGTGAAGATGCGGACAACGATCCGGCAGATCCGGTCGCAAAATGTGGCCGCGCGCATCGAAGGGTCAGACCCGTTGCTGCGCCGGGAGCACATCGTAATGACGGCGCATTGGGATCATTTGGGAGCGACGGGTGAGGGGCGCGACGCGATTTACAACGGAGCGGTGGACAATGCGACGGGATGCGCAATCTTGCTGGAGGCCGCGAGGGCGTGGGCGGCAATGTCGCCGAGGCCAAAGCGTAGCGTGTTGTTCTTGTCGCCGACCGCAGAAGAGAACGGGTTACTGGGATCGGAATTCTATGTCCGCAGCCCGCTGGTGCCGTTAACGGCGACGCAGATGGTGATCAACCTCGATTCAATCGTGCCGGGGGGAAAGCCGGCCGGGCTCATGGTGCATGGGGAGCGGCAGGCGGCGAGCTGGCCGCTGGTGGAAGAGGCGGCGAAGCGGATGGGTTTGGCGATCCGCCCGGACCCGAGGCCGGAGGGCGGCGGTCAGTTTCGGAGCGATAATTTCAGCTTCGCCAAGGCGGGCGTGGCAGCGTATTCTTTGGTGCCGGTGGGGGTGCCGGGGGCCATTGCGGACAACTATCGGGCGAGGCACTATCACCAGGTGAGCGACGAATATTCGATCGATTGGGATATGACGTCGAACGAGACGATTGGCAACTTGGCGTTGTTGTTGGGAGTGAATGCGGCATCGCGGCCATAGGGTTTTGAAACGCGCATGGAGGTTGATAGCCTTCTCAAGGCGCATGGCGTGGAGGGCAATGGAAACTCATTGTCGAGACGCCGGGTTCGGCTTTGACTTTTATCCGCGTGAACGCTGGATCCTCCGCTGCGAAACTCCTCCGTCACACTTGACCGAAATTGATGATCTAATTGCACAGATAGTGCCTGAGGTGTGGACGACCGCGGCGGTTGGCATGGCCAGTCTCAATTGGGCGATCAGGACAGGGCAATCCCATGAGCGAGAAGTTACAACATGTCTAAGGATCGAGGTCGCCAGCCGACCTTCTGGCCGGACGCTCCGGACCTGTCCCACCAGCTAAGTGCCGGATCTCAGTCGCTTAGCGCACTATCCCCGCTAATCGGACTTGTGGCTGCGATTGCGGCTTTGTATTTCCTGAAAGCACTATTCCTGCCTCTGGCCTTCGCCGTGATTTTAATGGTGTTGCTTTCACCGATCGTCAGCCTGCTTCAACGAAAACTCAGATTGCCGGGAGCAGCCGCGGTTGCGGTAACGGTGCTGGCGACGATGATCGTTGTCGGCTACGCGGGATGGCTTCTGACGGATCAGACCCTCCAAATCGCGGAGAAGCTGCCCGCTTATCGTGGAAACATCCGCGAGAAAGTGACGGCTCTGATGAAGCGGGGGCGGCTGGGTCAAACCGCCGCGCAAGTCAGTGATCTGAGCACGGAGATCGCAGGGGCGGCCACA
>JANXUM010000017.1 GCA_025356215.1 Bryobacter sp.
CGAGTAACAAAGATCGAGTCTGGGCCAAATTCCTCAAAGAAGGTCACGATGCCTGATCGCAGCCCGGTGAGGAGGCTGGCGACGGTTACGACCGTGGTGATTCCGATCACGATGCCGAGGATTGTGAGACCGGAGCGGAAGCGGTTGGCCCAGACGGATTCTGTAGCCAAGCGGATGGTTTCATAAACGGGAACGCTCATTGGGGTCTCTCTATTCCGCCCTCATGGCTTCGATTGGGTCGAGACGGGCGGCCCGGCGCGCCGGGTACCAGCCCGAGATCAGGCCAACGCCGCTAGAAACCATTACGGCCAATAGGAGGAAAGGCCAGGTGATTCTCATTTTGACGTCGAAGGAGTTGGTGATGGCCTGCACCGCCAGCCAGGAGATGAAGATCCCCAACAAACCACCGAACGCGGAGATCAGGAAACTTTCACTTAGGATCTGGAACTGGATGTCGGCGCTGTGCGCTCCGAGCGACTTTCGAATCCCGATTTCTTTGGTGCGCTCGGTCACGCTCACCAGCATGATGTTCATGATGACGATACCGCCGACTACCAGGGAGATGAGCGTGATCGGCACTACGACAAGACGGATCAGGCCCAGAATACTATCGACAAAGCCGCGAATGGAATCGGGGGTCAGGAAGTCGAAGTTATCCACCTTGGTGGGGCCAAGGTGATTGCGGATGCGCATGGCGGCGCGAGTGATTTCGAGCGAATCGTCCAGGCTCAAGCCAGAGCCGGGCTTAGCGCGGGCAAAGATCGACATCGACTTGGCTGGACCGTAGAGCTTTTCGAAGGTCGTGTCGGGCATGTAAACCGAATTGTCCTGAGTGCGACCGAAACTGGATCCCAGTTTTTCCTGCACGCCGATCACGGTGAAGTCAAAGCCTCGCACACGGATGGTTTGACCCAAGGGAGAGGCCCCGGGGAAGAAGGCCAAGCGAAGCTCTTCTCCGATCACGGCGACAAAGGCACGATTGCGCTCCTCTTGTTCGGTAAAAAAACGACCGTCGACGACGCCGACATCGCGGATCTCAGCAAGCGAAGCGGAGACCCCCAGGATGCTGCAAGCCTCCAGCGTCTGATCGTCGCGCTTGACGTCTTCCACCCGCTGTGAGTAGGGGCTGTACTGGACTTCGCCGCCAGTGGTGGCACGAAGGTAGGTGAGATCGTCGCGGCGAAGCTGGCGATTGCGGCGGAGTTTCTCGGCCCGCTCCTTGGGAGTCAAACGCCCGACGTTTGCGATCTGGGCGACGAGATACGATTCCGTGCCAAAGGCTTTCGATGTTGTCTCTTCAGCCGTGATGCCAAGCCCTTCAATTCCCGCGCCAACGAGAATGACACTGGCCACGCCTATGACGACACCGAGCAGGGTAAGAAAACTGCGGAGTTTATGGGCTTGGATCGATTCGATCGCCATGCCGATCGCGGTGAGAAATGAAGTTGTCACAAAAAGATTGGTTAGAGATTGTGCCGATTTAGCAGAGACTCAATTAATCCGTAGTCTCCGTCCTCTAATTTTAGAGTAGCCGACTTAACTACGCCATCGAGTTGCCCGCGGTTCCGTAAACCTACGATCGCTCCGGTGACTGCCGGGTGGTGGAGTGTCCAGGCTATGGCGATCTCGCCCACCGTGGAACTGTATTTGGCGGCCAGCGGCCTGAGATCTTCGACAAGGCCCAGCGTCGAACTCAGGCCGGGCTCCTGGAAATACGGACTGCGCTTGCGGAAGTCGTCTTCGGGGAAATTGGCGACACGCTCTTTAGTCATCCGTCCGCTAAGCAATCCGTTCTTCATCGGCGAATAGACGATTACGCCCACGTTGCTGGCAGCGGCATGGGGAAGAATACTTGTCTCCACCTCACGCTGAACCAGAGAGTATGGCGGCTGCAGCGAAGTTACCGGAGCGATAGCCTGGGCGCGCTTCATTTGCGCTTGATTGAAGTTTGAAACGCCAATCCAGCGCACTTTGCCCTCCTTTTTGAGTTTGGCAAGCGTGGACCACCCCTGCTCGATGTCCTCGTCCGGCTCCGGCCAATGGACTTGATAAAGATCGATTACGTCCACCTTAAGGCGGCGTAGGCTGGCCTCAACTTCGGCCCGGATGGACTTTTCCTTCAGACTCTTGCCGATTTGGCCGTTCTCATCCCAAATCCGCTCACACTTGGTGAAGACGTAGGGGCGCTTGCCGATCCCTTCGAGTGCCTTGGCGACGATTTCCTCGGAGTGTCCGAGGCCGTACACGGCGGCGGTATCGATCCAGTTCATCCCAGCTTCGATTGCCGCGCGGATGGCATCCACGGACTCGTCGTCGTCCTGCGGACCCCACCCAAAGGCCCAGCCTCCGCCGCCAATGGCCCAGGCACCAACTCCGATAGGTGTAATTTCAAGATCGCTGTTTCCGAGACGTTTGGTTTGCATAAACAAATCAGTATCTGCTAGTGTAACGCAAGTGATTATTAATTTTTATCAACACATAGTAGTATGAGTCCTAGTAGCAAACACAAACTCGCAGTAAGTGGTTTCACTTGACTTTTCTAAGACTTAGCGGACACTTAAGGTAGGTGGCCTTAGCGCTTGGAGGAGTGCCAGGCTAGTCTTTTCCGGAGGGAATAACGAATTGCCAATGAGCTCAATGCCCCGCCCCAGTGCGACTGGTCGCGAGGCGACCGCAGTAAATCGCATTGAATTTGGGGGAAAACAAGGGATCTCCCACCTCGTCTGGGGCCAGCACATGCTGGACCAGGTGCGGAGCTACGTCGGAGAGACCTACGTCAGCCGGAGCGGGCGCGGGCATGAGGTTGGGGGCGTGATCTTTGGAAGGCGCTTGGGCGAACTGGCACATGTGGCGGCATGGCGGCCCATGCTGCGCGGGGATGAATCAACCGCTCATTTTTATTTGAATGATCGTGAGGAGCAGGCGCTAACGAAACTGATCTCGCCCTCGCGATCCGACAGCGGGCTCAAAGGACTGGAAGTATTGGGTTGGTTCCGATCGCGAACCAAAGGCGAAGCGGTACTGGAATCTGCAGACCTTGAATTCCATCAGAAGTTTTTCACTGGGCTTCATCACTTTGCCATGGTCATTAAGCCGAGCCATCAACGCCCCGCTCATGCCGCGATTTTTGTCCGCGAAAGCGATGGTCAGTTCACTCCTCAAATTCCGACTGCAACGCTGACCCTGCAACCGGGCGCGATGGAAGTGAGCAGAAACATCGCGAGCCAGGGGCAGCTCCCCGAAGTGCACATCAATCGGGTTGCCGAGCGGACGCGGAAAGAGTTGCCGTGGGGGAAATTTGGAGCTTTCGGCGTGGCAGCGGCGCTTGCAGTGGTGCTGACCATCGCCGGAATGCAGTGGAATGTGGGCCGGGCAAGTAAGCCGACGGCGCAGACGGGATTCAAATTGAAGGTTGATTTCGAGGGCGACGAACTAAAGGCGATGTGGGACCCGGAATCTCCTTTGCTGAAAGATGTCGCGACAGCCCGGCTGGAATGGCAGGGCGAGCAGGTGCAGTTAAACAGCGCTGAACTTCATCAGGGCTTCCGGCGCGTGCCACTGAATGGCCAGATGGCGGAGGATATCGTGGTTAGTCTCAACGCCGGAAACATCCAGGAAAGCGCACACGTAATTTCGATTGCGCGTAAATTTTAGCGCCAGGTGAGTTGGAGCTACATCCATAGCTTGGAAGACACAGATCTTTCAAACTTTTAGGAGAACTTCAATGAAGAAGGCGTTTCTTGCTACTTTTCTGCTTCTGACCTCGGCCTCTTTCAGCTTCGCGGCTGATATTGTCGACACCGCTGTCGCCGCCGGCAGCTTTAAGACCCTCGTTTCACTGGTGAAGGCCGCTGGCCTTGTGGACACGCTGAAGAGCGCTGGCCCGTTCACCGTTTTCGCTCCCACCGACGAAGCGTTTGCCAAGGTGCCCAAGGCGACCATGGACATGCTCGCCGCCAACCCCGACAAGTTGAAGGCTGTCCTGACCTACCACGTTGTTGGTGCGAAGGTTATGGCCGCTGACGTCAAGACGGGCCCCGCCAAGACCGTGAACGGCCAGATGGTGGCCCTGAAGGTGGCCGGTGGCAAGGTGACCGTTAACAAGGCGAATGTGGTCAAGGCCGACATCGCTTGCGACAACGGTGTGATCCACGTCATTGACGCTGTGATCATCCCGAAGCTGTAGTCTTTTGCTGTAAGTAGTAACGAGTAGTAAGTGGATAGGCCCGCCTGGCGACAGGCGGGCCTTTTACGATTGGCGAAGGCTGGTGCCGGTCATGTCGGCGGGCTGAGGAATCTCAAGCAGGTCGAGAATCGTGGGCGCAAGGTCGCGTAAACTGCCCCGCAAGCTAGCTGCGTCGGTACGCAAAGGCTTGGCTTGGCTTTCCACGATTACGACCGGGACAGGGTTAGTGGTGTGGTAAGTGTGCGGGCCTTTGGTTACCGGGTCAATCATCGTTTCAGAGTTACCATGGTCGGCGGTGATGATCCAGGCAAAATCGCCGTGGGCCTCAAGAGCCTTTTCGATTTTCCCAACGCACTCGTCCGCTGCTTCGACCGCTTTGACCGCAGCGGCGAAAACACCGGAGTGCCCCACCATATCGGGGTTGGCAAAATTGACGACGATCAAGCCGAACTTGTGCGATTCGATGCCGGCGACCACTTTGTCGCAGACGCCTGAAGCCGACATCTCTGGCATCAGGTCGTAGGTGGCCACCTTGGGAGAAGCCACCATCTCGCGGGCCTCACCGGGGTAGGGCGTCTCTATGCCGCCGTTGAAGAAGAGGGTGACGTGGGGGTATTTTTCGGTTTCGGCGATGCGCAGGTTGGCGACACCGTGGTTGGACAGCCATTCGCCCAAAACATTCTGGTGGCTTTCCGGTTTGAAGACGAAGGGATGCGTGAAAGTGCGATCGTATTCCGTCATCATCATGAAGCGAAGATTGCCGTCACGAGTGAGTCGTTCTGTGATCTCACGAGCGCGGTCGGCGCGGTAGTTGAAGAAGAGGCAAGAGTCGCCCGGAAGGATGGGGCCGACGGGGGCGCCGTCGGCGTTGACGATCGTGACGGGCTCAATGAATTCGTCGGTGGCACCGGCGGCGTAGCTTGCCTTTACCGCGTCCAGAGGTGAAGTGTTTGTCGCCGGAGAACCGGTGGTCATGGCGACGGCGGCGCGCTCCACGCGTTCCCAACGCTTGTCGCGATCCATAGCGTAGTAGCGGCCGATCACGGAGGCGATCTTGGCGTCACCCAGATGCGGCAACAGAGCCTCGATAAAGCCCGCTCCGGAGTGCGGCGGCGTATCGCGACCGTCGAGGAAGCAATGAACGAAAACTTCTTGAACGCCCTCGCGACGGGCCATGTCGAGCAGCGCGTAGAGGTGAGTATTAAGCGAGTGGACGCCGCCATCGCTAACCAAGCCGAGCAGATGCAGGCGAGGGGTCTTCATCGCGGCCTTGAGCTCCGGCAATGCAAAAAACTCGCCGGTCTCAATGGCGTGGTCGATGCGCGAGACATCCATGCGGATGATGCGCCCTGAGCCGATGTTGAGATGACCGACCTCGCTATTGCCCATCTGGCCAACCGGCAACCCGACCCAGGGACCGGAGGCCTCAATCAGGGTGTGCGGGTTGGCCGCCCACAACCGATCGAAATTCGGTTTGTGGGCGGCGACTACCGCATTGCCCTCGGTTTCTTCCCGCCAGCCAAAGCCGTCGAGGATCGTAAGAACAACCAGGCTGGGTTTCGGCATTACTGTTTGAAGGCTTTCTTGCCGGCGTACTTGGCGCTTGAGCCCAGCTCTTCTTCGATGCGGAGAAGCTGATTGTACTTGGCAATGCGATCGGTGCGCGAGGCCGAACCGGTCTTGATCTGGCCGCAACCGGTGGCGACGGCAAGGTCGGCGATGAAGGTGTCTTCGGTTTCGCCGGAACGGTGGGAGGCCATCGAGGTGTAGTTGGCTCCTGCGGCCATGGCCATGGCTTCCAGCGTCTCGGTGAGTGTACCGATCTGATTGACCTTGATCAGGATGGAATTGGCGATGCCCTTGGCGATGCCCTTGGCCAGGATCTCGGTGTTGGTTACAAAGAGATCGTCGCCGACGAGTTGGATCTTTTTGCCCAGCTTCTCGGTGATGATCGCCCAGCCGTCCCAGTCGTTCTCGTCGAGGCCGTCTTCGATCGAAACGATCGGATACTGATTGACCCAGCTCTCCCACAAGCCAACCATCTCGGCGGATGTGTACTCGCTCTTGTCGCTCTTCTTGAAGACGTACTTCTTCTTTTCCTTGTCGAAGAACTCGCTGGCGGCACAATCAAGGGCGAGCGAGATCTGCGTGCCGGGCTCATAGCCAGCCTTGACGATGGCTTCGAGAATGACGTCGACGGCTTCCTGGTTGGACTTGAGCGACGGGGCAAAGCCGCCTTCATCGCCGACCGAGGTCGAATAGCCCTTCTTCTTGAGCACGCCCTTAAGTGTATGGAAGACTTCGGCGCCCATGCGAAGCGCCTCGCGGAAGCTGTTGGCGCCCCAAGGCACGATCATGAATTCCTGGGGGTCCACCGAGTTGTCGGCGTGAGCGCCGCCGTTGAGGATGTTCATCATGGGCACGGGCAGGGTGCAGGCATTGACGCCGCCGAGGTAGCGATAAAGCGGCGTCATCTGGCTGTTGGCGGCGGCGCGCGCGGTGGCCATCGAGACGGCGAGCAGGGCGTTGGCCCCGAGGTTGGCCTTGTTGGGCGTGCCGTCGAGGGCGATCATGACGCGGTCGATCTCGGCTTGACGGGTGGCGTCCAGGCCGATCAGGTTCTTACCAAGGATCTCGTTTATGTTGGCGACGGCTTTGGTGACGCCCTTGCCGAGGTAGCGCGATTTATCTTCATCGCGAAGCTCGACGGCTTCGTGTTCGCCCGTGGAGGCACCGCTGGGGACGGCCGCGCGGCCCAGGGAGCCGTCGGCAAGGTGGACATCAGCTTCAACAGTCGGGTTGCCGCGCGAATCGAGGATCTCGCGGCCTGTGATTTTCACAATTTCGGTCATTGTGACTATTGTCGCCGAAGAGGGACGATGCGGCCTCGGCTAGCCGGAGAAAATGCGACGCCTGCCGATAAGCCGAGGTGTGGTGCAATTAAGGAT
>JANXUM010000563.1 GCA_025356215.1 Bryobacter sp.
CTTCGGGTCTTGGAGAACGGACAATTGCTTCAAGGCATGCCGTTTTCGCTCAACGCGCGCGCTGCCCTCACCAGTGCCGTTTTCCGAAATCAAGCCGATGCGGGGCTCTTAACCGTGCTCAATCAACTCCGTCGCGATCCCCATTCGCACCCGATTCTTTTCGCAACGCAAGACGAGATCGAGCAAGCTCACCGCGAGGCCGTCTACCAAGCCATGCGGCACCCAACCAAGTCAGTACAACAAGCGGCCCAACTAATCTATGGAACTCAAGTCGCCAACGACACTCCGGCTAATTCAAAGCTCTTGATCCGCAAGAGCATCGAATCGACTTTGCGTCGCGATACAGATACAGACTCCGCCGACCTGCTGTTTCTAAGCGCTTCCCTCCTCTATTGCGGCGCTCAACAGAACTTTTGGGCCTCCCGCACAGCTCATTGGACGATCCAAGTTCTGGAAAACGACCTCCACGTTCCCGTACGGGAGGTTCCAGGCTATCTTCCCCCCCAGAGCAGCGAGGCTCTGTTCCTCAAACAAAACTTCTTCAACCCTTAGTCTTAGCGTTCAACAATCGGCAGCCCGGTTATCGTTTGGATCTCTTCCAACAGCGGCTTCAGCGTACCCGACTTCTCAAACACCTTCAACGCGCCCAACCCTAGCTCCGCCAAGCGGTTCTCCACAAGTTCCTTGGATACGCTCGAATAGATCAGCGCGGGTACCGCGCGCCACGTTTCCGACGCCTGCAATTTTTGAATCAACCGGAATCCGGCGTCAAAGGATCCGTTGCGCAGCACCTCGTCCGGGACGCTAGCGTTCTCATCTTCCTGGTAGGCAACCATCAAGTCCACAATGATCAACGCCGCTCCAACCGGCTTATTGCTTTCGATAAAATTTGCCGCCGCCTTTTCAAAATCGAGGTTCTCGATTTCCACGTTTTCCAGACCGAACCAATCGTCAATGGCATCCTTAACCTGCTTGTGAACGGATCGCGAGTCTTCTATGTGAATCAATTTAGTCATGAGCTTAGTCCTGTGGGTATGCTGAGCGTAAATGCGGTGACTTTGTCGCGCTCCGAGGTAGGCGCTATCAGCAGATCTCCTCGATGCGCTTTCATGATGTGCTTTGCCAGGTAAAGGCCCGCCCCCCAACCCTGCCTCTTGGTCGAAACCGCGCGGTCAAGTCGCACTCCAAACTCCATCGCCCGTTTTACTTCGTCACCTCGCAGCGGAGTCGTCCTCCCTGAATTCCGCACGCTGATCGACAAATGCCGGCCGTGATTCCCCAACCCCACGGCAATCTCGATCCGGCTGCGCTCGTCGCCATATTTCACGGCGTTCTCCAGCAGAATTTCCGCCGCTTGTTCCAGTAGATCCAAGTCCGCCATCACGCTGGGCTCAGCCCCGTTTTCTTTGTCCTTCACCCGTGTCACCTGGATCGTCATCTGCCGCTTCGAACCCGACTCCCGTTCGTGATCCTGCGCCATTTCTTCCAGTCTACCCAGCAACAGACCGATCGGAACCCGTTGAATTTCAATTTTGCCTATCTTGCCATCTGTCGCAATATCGGAAAACACGCGCATTCGTTGTGCCACCCTCAAGGCCCGCATCAGCGCCAGCCGGCCATCCAATGCCGAATCTCGAATCTTCTCCGCGTCAATGACCTTCCACTTTGTCCGTTCCGATACCCGCTCGATCGCGGTTAAGGCCACCGACAGCGGAGTCTTCACTTGGTGCGCCAAAAGTTTGAAAGATTTCTCCTCCGCCTCTTTGGCGAGACGCTGTTCCCGCTTGGCCTTGCGCTCCCCTTGCACGTGCGAGTTCAGCACACTGG
The DNA here is from genome assembly GCA_025356215.1 of Bryobacter sp. GTDB lineage: Bacteria > Acidobacteriota > Terriglobia > Bryobacterales > Bryobacteraceae > Bryobacter. Next base: position 1,828 of record JANXUM010000563.1, read on the forward strand.
CAAAGCTCGCCATCTTTGAAAACAGGTAACACAGTTGGCGATCTTGCTCCGACAATCGATTGTCCTTGGCCGGGATGATCTCCACCACCCCCCTCACCTCGTCCGGCTTGCCATACAGCGCAAAAACCAACGAATTGCCTCCCCCGAGTTCTTCTTGCCATGGCCCCGCGGGCCATGGATTGTTCAATCCAAACGAATCGAAATACGACGCAATCTCGCGCTCGTAACGGCTCCAGGAAAAATCAATCGGCACCACTTGAACCTTTTTCCCTTGTTCCGCCCGGGGCCTCGAGAACGAGCGTCGGAAAATCGTACCGTCTTGGCCCTCCGCTAAGGCCGTACGCACGCATACCGAGGTCAGCGGCGGCAACGCCGTCAGCCATGTATCCATCAGCTCGTTGATTCGTAAATCGGGAACTTCGTTTCCATAAGCCACCGCCAGCTTTTCAACTTCCGCGCCAAATTTGCTCACCGCGCCTACAATCGCCATCGTCCCTTTGCGCGCCTTCTGCTTCCGAAACTGCGCCAACTGTCTCCCATACCAATCGGCGATAAGTCCGCACGCTTGCTCCAAGAAGAAGACTTCGTGTGGACCAAAGAAATACGGGCTCTTGGACTTCGCCGCGCAGCGCAACACGCCGATCGCCCGCTGCCGGTCCAACAACGGAATCGCGATTACACTAATCGGGGCAAAACTTTGATTCACGTCTTTCTCGATCCCCGCGATTTCAGCGTCGGCGCGGCGAAAAGGTGGCATGCATTGGTAAGCTCCACCGTCATCGGTCAATTTGATCGCGTCTCCAACGATCAGCGTCTCTCCCTCTAAAAAACATCCTCCCGTAATCGCCTCTCCTTTTTCAAACTCCTTCACCTGCTGTCTCGAGGGCCAGGGCCAAATTCCCGCAGGCGCGAAAATGGACTCTCGTCCAACCTCCTCGCTCAAGAAGTGCAAGCAGACCTCTCGGCAGGGCACAATTGCCGCCACTAGCCTTTCCAACTCCGCGGCCACCCGCTTTGTCGTCTCGCCACGTAAAGATTCTCCTCGGGCAAGATTGGTATTCTCCTTCGTCAAAACGGCCTTCACTCGCTCTATAAAACGCACTCCCACTGAATCCACCATGCTGTTGAAGCAGTGGGCGAACAATCGGGTGTACGCCCCCAAACTCTGCAAATCCGAGTCTTTGATCAATGCTGGATTGCTCCCACAACGGTAGAAGTTCAACGATCCAACGATCGACGTCCTCCAAGACTTCTCCCCAATCTTCCCGGCGGAGAACGGTATCCCCGCAACTGACCGAATTTGGAAATGTTCAATGATCGTCCGCTCCGACTCGTCGCCTTGATCCGCCGCAACCCGATCAGTAAAGCTCTCCCACCATACCTCCTGATTACGAATCCCATTTGCCGTCAGGCTCGCGTCGCTCAACGCGTAGAAAACGCGGTCCTCAGGTTTGTCCCTGAACAAACTACCAGCCGCATATACTTTGCGCTCTACAGACTTTGCCCCCCCACTCGGGTCGTCCTCGCGCCACGGCAACCATAGGATCACGCCGTCGAACGAGGTTGCCGCCAGAATTTCCCCCAGCAAGAAGTCGACGTCCCCAAAGCTCTCCCGCGTTTGAGACCTCTCTGCCAGTCCTAGGAAGAATTTAAGCTCACCAATCACATTTATGTGATATCACATCGACTGGCCGATTGCAAGCAGAATCGCATCAGGCCGCGCGCAATGCGCATTCACAGATCTTTTATAAATATATTTCCTTTCTTTTCAACACTATTCTTTGATTTATCCGATTTGCCATCAATCTACCGTGCATAATCATTCGCAGGTGAAGGCCGCACTCGACAAGGGTGCGGCCTTCACCATTTCAATTTAAGGACACCCTTCATGACTGAAAACGCCGAACTCCTCGCCATCCGGGAGGACATCGAATACCGATTCCAACCTGCAAATCCCATCACTCAAGCTATTTCTGAGAAACTTTGTCTAACTATTTATAAAGAAAGGCATTGCGAACAGTGGATCGACAAGGCCCAGAATCTTCCACCCCAACGGATCAACGCTCTTTCCGCCGACGAACGCGTCGAATTCCGTGCCCGGCTTTCCCACATGCGGGACAAGCTCCGCGCTCTGCGCCGCCGCGCACAGAACTACTGCATCGCCCTGGGAGCGACCGAGCAAGTTGAATTCGAGAACTTCGACAAATAGGAAATAGGAAGAAAAAACATGAATATCAATACTTTGCCTGACTATATTCTTTACCCTTCCGAGGCTCGCGAAGCGTTCCTCCAACTCGCCACTCAACTGTATCGAGACTTCGCCCCTCGGGACGAAGACGAGTGCCAAATCCTGAACGAGATGCTGATTGCCTCCTGGCTCCGCAGGCGCTATGAGACGGTTCGCACCTCCCTCTACACCACCAAGAACGGACTTGCACAAAACGAACCCAACTCCCCGCGCTTGCCTGTTGTCGTCGATTCCATCCGCCGCTTCCAGTTGGAAGTCGAACAGCAAAAGCGGCAGCTCTCCAATTTGCGGCGTCAATTGCGCAATCTTCGCGCCGGCGTGCCATTCGTACAAAGCGAAGCCAATTTCGAATTCAACGTTAAGGAGCTGCGCCGTGAACTCACTCCCGCTGCCTAGCCGTACCGCCCCCACCCCGGAGCAACTACAGAATTTCGCAGCGCTCAACCAGCGCACACGCGAGAAGATGGAGCCTCAAAATCCAACTGAAGAGGATCTTTGTAACCAGATCGTCATCGCCCTTTGGCACTACCGAACGCACAACGCCCGTGCCATGCGCACGGAACAGAAGGTGCGCAAGATTGAAAAGAACGAACCCAATTCGCCCCGGCTCGACGATATGCGCCAAACGATCGCCGCCGCCAAATGGCAGGCGCGCCGCCAGAAGAATTTCGCTTGGCGCCGCCGCAGCGAATACCTGGCCATGCGCGATCTCTATGCCAACGGCCCGGTGGAAACCATCGACGACTTTGCACTCGATCCCGGAACGGAGGTCGAATAGATAACAGCTCGAAAAGGATTCAACTATTTGACGCTGCGGCGTGACTTTTTTCGCCGCGGCGTCAATTGCTCTTCGTAACGCTAACGATATGACACGCCGATCACTGATCTCCCTCGCCGCCCTGCCCATTCTGGCCGAGCAAACCCAATTCCCAACGGCTCCCGATTTTGTCGGAGACCATTGGCTCAACACCCCCGGCGGGAGCCCACTGTCCCTTTCCGCCCGTCGGGGAAAATTGACGGTAGTTCACTTCTGGACCTACGCCTGCTACAACTGCAAGAACAACATGCCCATCTACAATCGCTGGTATGACGAGTTCAAATCGCAGGACGTCGAGATCGTCGGCATCCACACTCCCGAAACGCCCGAAGAGTCCCGCCCGGCCTTCGTCGCCCAACACATTCAAAAATACGGCGTAAAGTACCCCGTCGTTCTCGACAACGACAAGGTCAATTGGCGCCGCTGGAAGCAGCAATACTGGCCGATGGTTTACGCCGTCGACAAGCACGGCAAGATCCGCGCCGACTGGGCCGGAGAGCTGGAATACAAGGGTGCCGGTGGCAGCGAAAAGCTGGCCGGTGTCTTCAGGAGCCTCCTCCGTGAAGCCTAAACACCCGCTCGCCATCCGCTGGTTCCATTGGCTCAACTTTCCTATCCTGAGCCTGATGATCTGGAGCGGCCTCATCATCTATTGGGCCAACGACGCCTACTTTTCGTTCCCGGCCTGGTTCTATGAAAAGGCCCACCTCAGCTTCCGGCTCGGCGAAGGAATGGCCTACCACTTCTTGTTCATGTGGTTCTTCGCGATCAACGGCATCTGCTACGTCAGCTACACCTTGTTCAGCGGCGAATGGCGCGAACTGGTGCCCGGCCGCGGCGCTCTCGGCCAGGCGTTTCAGGTGGTACTGCACGACTTGGGCATCCGCAAAGAGCCGCTGCCTCCCGCCAAGTTCAACGCCGCGCAACAGATTGCCTACACGGGAATCGTTCTGATGGGCCTCGGTTCCCTGCTGACGGGGCTGGCGATTTACCGCCCGGTGCAACTTTCGTTCCTCGCGCAAGCCTTTGGCGGCTACGCGACGGCGCGGCTGGTCCACTTTCTGCTAACCGTCGGCTATGTCGGCTTCTTCTTTATGCATGTCGGCCAGGTGATCAAGGCTGGCTGGCCCAATTTCAAGGCTATGGTGACTGGACATGAATAACGACCGCCGCTCTTTCCTCAAATTTGGCGCGGCCGGTGTGGCCGTCGCCGCCGGCCTCAACGGGCTCATGAGCGTAAACCCACACTTGCTGAATGAGTCCATCACTCGCAAACTGCTCGGCGCGCGCCGCCTGGCGCCCACCTTCCCGCGTGAGCGGGCCAAGGACCCAAAAGAAAACGGCAATGTCGGCCTCGATGAGGATGTCACCGACTGGTCACTCAAGATTGACGCTCCGGGGCACCCCTCCCGCTCAATGTCGCTCGATGAGGTCAAAGCGCTGCCTCGCGTCGAGATGACAACGGAGCTGATGTGCGTCGAAGGATGGAGCGAGGTGGTTTCATGGGCTGGTACGCCTCTCCGCCACATCGCTCCAAACGACGCTCCCGAATATGTAAGTTTGACGACGCCCGACAAGCTGTACTACGTCGGCCTCGATCTGGATAGCGCGCTGCATCCGCAGACGCTCCTGGCCTGGGAAATGAACGGTGCGCCGCTCACTCCCGAACACGGCGCCCCGCTGCGCTTGGTGATCCCCGTCAAGTACGGAATCAAGAACATCAAGCGGATCGGCGCCATCAACTTCCAAACCACGCGTCCGCCCGACTACTGGGCAGAACGCGGCTACGACTGGTACTCCGGTCTTTAATCAATCGAATCGAAAGGTAACTATAAACACATGATCCGCAATCTGGCACTCATCGCCGCCCTCTCCCTGACCGCTTTCTCCCTCTCCGCCCAGGACAAGATGGAGAAGAAAGACAAGATGGAGAAAATGGACAAGATGGAGAAGAAGGGCAAGAAGAAGAAGAGCGACAAAATGGACAAGATGGATAAGATGGACAAAATGGAAAAGAAGCCCGGCGCCTAAGGCCGGTCAACAAGCTGGGACTGTCCGCTTTGGGACTGTCCTCCTTGGGGTAGGCCATTCCAAGCATCCCCAGGAAAAAGCTTAAAGTCCCCTCCTCAAACCCAATTTCGGC
>JANXUM010000121.1 GCA_025356215.1 Bryobacter sp.
TCGCAGGTGACGGAGTTCGACTCGTAACGGACTTGTTCGGGTGAAAGAGCCTCGACGATGCGGAAGGCGGCACGGCTGGGGAGCAAGGGCCAGTTGGGCACCGCATCCCCGCGCAGGCTTAAATCGGGGCGCGACCTTGCCAGCAGCGAAATGCCGGCCGATAGCCCACGTTTGGACACGACGGCACCTCCAAGTGAGGCTTGAGCTTGACGGAATCGATCGAGCAAGTCGTCGAGCGTCAGCTGAAGCTGGGCCACCTCGGGGTGATCGATCACCGAGAGTTGCAAGGCGATCGAGGTGAGCACCTGCCCCGCGTCGTCGTGGAGAAGTTTGGCAAAGCGCGCCGTCAAATCCTCATGCCGCTCCCACAACTCTGAGAATGCGGCATCGGTAGACATGCTTATTTCTTGCGGGCGAGGACGTTCTTGACGGCGGCGACGATGTCCTTGGCCATCAAGCCGTAATGCTCAAGGACGGCCTCGGGAGTGCCGCTCTCGGCGTAGGTGGTGAGGCCCACAAACTCCATGACGCAGGGGGTGGTTTCGGCGCAGACCTGGGCGACACGGGAGCCGATGCCGGTGTCCTTGAGATGTTCTTCGGCGACCACGATGGCGCGGCACTCGGTGGAGGCGCGGACGATGGCGTCCCGGTCAATGGGCTTGACGCAATAGATGTCAATGACGCGGGCGGAGATCCCTTCGGCGTCGAGAGCCTCGGCGGCGCGGATGGCTTCAGCGACCAGCAGGCCGTTGGCGAAGATCGCGACGTCGTTACCGTCGAGCAACTGATGGCTGCCGCCCGAATGGAACTCTGTGCCGGGGGTGTAGACAATGGCGGCCTTGGACCGACCAGCGCGCACAAATACGGGGCCGTGGATCTCGGCGGCCAAGTGAATACAGGCCTTCATCGAGACTTCGTCAGCGGGCGCGAGAACGGTGAAGCCAGGCAGATTGCAAGCCAAGCTGAGGTCTTCGATCGACATCTGCGACGGGCCGTCCTCGCCGATCGAAATGCCGCTGTGGGTGCCGACGACTTTGAGCGGGACGTTGGGATAGGCGGCGGTGACGCGTAGTTGCTCAAAACCCTTATTGATGACGAAGGCCGAGAAACTGGCGACGAAGGCGGTCTTGCCGGCGGCGGCGAGGCCCGCGCCGATTGCGACCATGTTGGCCTCCGCGATGCCGCATTCCACGAAGCGTTCGGGGAATTCTTTTTCAAAGAAATTGGTGTAGGTAGACTTGGAGAGGTCGGCGTCGCAGACGACGACGTTGGGGTCCTTCTGGCCCAATTCGACGAGGGCTTTGCCGAAGGCCTCGCGCGTGGCAACGCCGAGCTTCAGTTCGTATTTGGTTGAGACGGACATTTAGGCAAGCTCCTGGAGCGCGAGAGCGCATTCTTCTTTGGATGGCGCCGAGCCATGCCACTTGGGGTTGTTCTCCATGAACGAGACGCCCTTGCCCTTGACGGTGTGGGCGAGGACGCAGGTGGGCATACCCTTGGTGGCCTCGGCCTCATGGAAGGCTGCTTGCAGAGCGGCGATATCGTGGCCGTCGACCTCGATGGTATGCCAGCCGAAACTGCGCCACTTGTCGGCGAGCGGTTCGAGCGGCATGATGTCTTTGACAAAGCCATCCAACTGGATGCGATTGTTGTCGACGATGCAGACAATATTGTCGATCTTGCGGGCGGCGCCGAACATGGCGGCTTCCCAGATTTGACCTTCTTGAATTTCGCCGTCGCCGAGCACAACAAAGGTGCGCGAGGGCGAGCCGTTGAACTTGGCGGCGAGAGCCATGCCGAGGCCGACGCTGAGGCCTTGGCCAAGGGAGCCGGTGGAGGCCTCCAGCGCGGGAATGAATCGGACGTCGGGGTGGCCCTGATAGATGGAGCCGAGCGCGCGGAAGGTGTTGAGCTTGTCCACCGGGGTGTAACCGCATTCGGCCATCACTGAATAGAGGACGGGGCAGGCGTGGCCCTTGCCGAGGATGAAGCGATCCCGGTCAGCCCACTTGGGGTTGCTGGGGTCATGCTTCATGATGTCGTTGAAGAGAGTTACAACGATCTCTGTGGCGGATAGACTCCCACCGGGGTGGCCGCTTTTGGCCGCCGTGATCATTTCGATGATGTGCCGACGCACGGTCTTCGCAATGACGGCAAGCTCCGCGGGGTTGCTCGTTTTTGTCATGAGTTAGTTCCTTCGTATTTTAGCGAAGCCGGGCCATGAACAGGGTGCAATCGTCAAAAAGAGATACACCGGAGTGGGTTTGAATGGCGGCCTCGATTTCGGGAAGGGCCTCGGCAGGGGGCAGGTGGGAGGTCTCTTCGAAGAGCTGGAGGAGTTTTTCTTCGCCGAATTCGTCGCCGGAGGCATTTTGCGCCTCCACCGCGCCGTCGGAATAGACGAGCAGGCGGTCGCCGGAATCGAGCTGGACTTGGCCCGCCTCGGCCCGCCAATCGGCAAACGCACCGAGGACCATTGCGCCGGGATCGAGCGTCTGGATCTTGCCGTTGGCCCTGCGCAGCCAGGCTGGCGGATGGCCGCAGTTGATGAAATGCAACTGGCGCGATTGTTCGTCCAGGTCGGCGTAGAAGGCGGTGGCAAAGCTTTCGGGCGCGGTTGATTCGTGGAACTGTCCGTTGACGGCTCGGAGCATCGGTTCGGGGCCCGCGTCGTCCAAGTAGGCGTGGCTGCGGAAGAGGCCCTGCAGATTGGCCATCAACATGGCGGCGGGTACGCCCTTGCCGCTGACGTCGGCGACAACGAAGCCGAAGTGACCGGGGCGCTTTTCGAAGAAATCGTAATAATCGCCGGAGACTTGGCGAGCCGGGAGGAAACGGCAGGCGCAGTCCAGCAGGCGGCCGCCTGTGGCTGAGCGGGGAAGCAGGCTCTGCTGGACGCGGCGGGCGCTGTCGAGATCGCGGGCGGCGGCTGGGCGAGTGGCGGCCCACTTGGCAACGATTTGCAAAAGGCGCTCGTTGCTCCAAGGCTTTTCGACGAAGTCGCTGGCGCCGCGCTGCATTGCTTCGACGGCGAGACTGACGTCGCCCCAGGCGGTCATGGCGATGAGGGCGGCGGGGACGTTGAGGCTGCGGAGGGCGGCGATGAGGTCGAGACCCTCGGCACCGCTGGTGGTGTCGCGGGTGTAATTCATGTCGAGGAGGATGACGCCGGCCGGGTGTTGGGTGGCGGCGGCAGTGAGGGCGGCGGGGCCGTCGAAGGTTTCGACAGTGTATCCGTTGGACTTGAGAAGAAGTCGAAGCGCTTCGCGGACTTCCAATTGGTCGTCGCAAACGAAAACGCGCGGGTTATTTTGCCCTACGGCCATTGGTGTCGGTGTGTCCTCTCTAAGACTGGTGCAAATTGGTGGCCGAATGGAGGATGACGAGATTCCCCAAGCTTCCCGGCCTTTGTACTATCTTCTCAGGGTTGGATCTGTCCGGATATGGGATCGAATCCCCACTGGCGGACAGTAAGTTGACAACCCAGAAACTAAGGCGGTTTTACTAAGGCGCAGCCCGGCGCCAGTTTCTAAGGCATCGCCCCAATTGTATTGTGACCGGGATTGGCCCAGAGTCGGAACATGCAGAAACGCAGTCTTCTTCTCATTTTGGTTCTCGCCGCCGCGACGGTTCCGGCGAGCGCAACGGCAATTCTCACCGGCAACCCAGGCCAGTGGTACAACATACAGGCCACATTGAACAACAACGCAACTGGTGGGCCGGACGGGTCGCCAACGTACTTTGCGCCGGGGGACCCACCCTGGACCTTTACGCTGCTTAGCGCGGGCACGCTTGATTTTACGGACGCCCAGAATTCGGGCGACCAGTACGACGTGAAGAACAATGGAACCCTTCTGACCAGCTCGTCGGGCGGAGTTGCGTTTAACCCGGGCATCAGTTGCGGATTTGACCCGACGCAGTGCTTTGGCAGTTCAAATTTCGCGCATGTTACGGCGTTTGCGCTGGCTGCCGGAAGTTACAGCCTGGACTTTGTTCTTACGTCGAGCGTTCCGCAATCTTCAGCCGCGTTCTTCCGGATCAACGGGACCGCCGGAACCTCTGACCCTGGTGCGATCCCCGAGCCATCCACGTATGTACTGAGCGCCTCGGCGATTGGCCTGCTGGCTTGGCTGAAGCGCCGCAGGGCCTAACGGATCTTTTCTCCGAGGTGTTTCGCGGTCGCCGGGTCCCGGAGGGGCGGCGGCCGCGTTACGCTTTTAACAGATGAAAATTCGGGTGCTGTTTTTTGGCTTGTTGAAGGACATAGCCAAGGTGGCGGAAGAGACCGTGGAGATGCCAGGGGGCGCGACGGTCGAATCGTTGTTTGCGCACTATGCCGCGAAGATGCCGCAATTGGAGGGTTTGGCCGGGTCGATCGCGCTGGCGCGGAACCAGCAATTTGCGCAGCCGGGGGAGCTGCTGGCCGAGGGCGACGAGATCGCCTTTTTGCCGCCGGTGAGCGGGGGCACCGCATACACGCAGCGGCTTGTGAGCCCGGAGGGCCATGTGTTCGCCTTGACGCGGGAGCCGATCGACACGGCCGCGCTGGGCCGCGAGATCCTGCAAGGCATCGATGGGGCGATTTGCAGTTTTGAAGGCGTGACGCGGAACAATTCCGG
>JANXUM010000154.1 GCA_025356215.1 Bryobacter sp.
CGGTGGTAAACCAAAGGACGGCAAGGATGCGCACCCTGTAAGCTTAGCGAAAGATTCCGTCCACATAAGATTCATGAGGCGAAACTCCACTTGCTGACGCTGAATAGGATGCCGGGGCGTTAGTTGGCGGATCTTGAATCGAAGGAGTGTGGGCGATGGCTGCTATTACTTATCAGGCGGAGTGGAATTGTGCCAAGGCGTCGTGGGATCGCGCCTGGAACGAGGGCTATGTCGAGGCGGCGGTATTGGATCACGTGGGCAAGGACGCGGCCGACGTTTTAAAAGGAGTATTGATTGGGACCGCTGCTGGATTGATGGCGTTGTTCATTGGAGAGACGGTGGGCGCGGTGGCGGGGTCGGCGGTGGGCGCGTATTTCTCGGCGGGAAATCCGGCGGCGGCGGTGGCGACGGGAAGGCTTGGCGCCCTGATTGGCCGGACGATCGTCAAGGGCGCGCTGGTGGTGATGGGTATCGTGTTTCTAGTGGAGTATGTGGTCACGCATATCGACGACATCGGACGCTATGCGATCGACGCCTACGACTATGCTGTGAACCAAGCTCCCTACTTTGACGGACCGGCTTACGAGCTGACAATCGACCTAGCCGCCAGAGCGCTTGCCGAGGCGATCGGCGTGTTGTTCTCGCTGATCCTGTCGGCAATTGTGATCTACACGACGCAGAGCATTGCGCGGAATGAGGGCTCGGGAGGGCTCAAGGAACTGACCGAGAGCAAGCTGACGCAATGGTCGACGGGGCTGATCAAGTGGCTGATTCCGAATCTTTCCAACCTGCGGGTGCGGCAGTTGAGGGAGTCAGGAAGATTGAGGCCCCGCCTGATCGAAGGAGGGTTGCCGGCCGCGACGATGAGTCCCCTGAAGACGGCGGTAGTGTGCGCAAAGGGAATCATGCCGAAACTGGTGAACGCGGGTTCCGGTAAGCTCTCGGCGACGTCGATCAAACATTTGCACACCACGCTCATCTCGGCTGGATTCAAGTTGGTGAAAGTTGATGACTGGGGCCCTCCTGGCGGCAAGCAGCTCTTTTATCAAATGGGAAACGTGTTGATCCGATTTAAGACACTGGGCGATGAAAAAGGGCCCCGCGCCAATCAGCCGCACCTCTCGGCGGCCTTTAACGACGGGCGTGGCTTTGATTGGCAGAACGATATGGCAAAGTTTACAGCGACGGGGAAGGTGGAGCCGAAGGTAATCTCAGATCCGGCGAAGTTCAATCCCGCCGCAGACTTTCAGGGGAACCCTCATAAGTTTGTCGTGCTGCCGACGCAGTTCAACATGGGACAGGTGGACGCCTGGGCTGGGCGGACGCACTTTAACGCTTTGGCTGGGTTCGACATGAGGGGGCTACCGGAGATTCTTAAGACGGCTCCCTGAAGCCCGTCGGGCGCTAGGCGACCTGGCTGGGGCCGAGCAGGCGGCGGACGATCAGTGCCGCCAGCGGGTGCATCAGGCCCGCCACGATAAAGACCGGGGCGTATCCATAGTGCTGCACGACGTAACCTGTCCCTAAGTTGGCCAGCATTCCGCCGAAGGCGCCGCCCATGCCTGTAAGTCCCGAAGCAGTGGCGACCTCTGTCGAGGGGAAGACATCGGTGGGAATCGATTGTAAGTTGGCCACCCACATGGCGTGGCCGAGAGTCATCACGCAAATCGCGGCCAGAGCCAGCTCAAAGTTCGGCGCATAGGGGGCGAAGATGGCCGCCGGCATCACTGCTGCCCCCATGTACATTACCGTGCGCCGAGCTCGGCCCAAGCTGTAACCACGATCCATCAACTTACCCGACAGCCAGCCGCCGGTAAGATAGCCGATATCTCCAAAGATGAACGGCACCCAAGCGTAGGCACCAATCATTTGTAAGCTGAAGCCGCGCTCTTTGCCTAAGTACTCCGGCAGCCAGAAGATGATGAAGTAAATGACTGGATCGGTGAAAAAGCGTGCGAGACAGAGCGACCAGCAAGCGCGGCTGGCGAAGATCTCGCGCCAGGGGCGGCGCGGGGCGGGGGCGCTCTTCAGCACACTTTCGGGTGTGAAGTAGAGCTTCCACCAGAAGATCAGCCAGAGTATCCCGGCAGCACCGGTGACGACGAATGCGGCTCGCCAGCCGAAGCGGATTGTGATGGCCGCGACCATGATCGGCGCGAGGGCAGAGCCAAGACTGGTGCCCGCGTTCATGATCCCCATGCCGAGGGCGCGGCGTTCGACCGGGAACCATTCGGCGACGGCCTTGGCCGAGGCGGGCCAGTTTCCTGGTTCGGCCAGGCCGAGCAAAAAGCGGCAGGCACCCATCGACCATTTACCGACCGCGAAGGCGTGCATCAATTGCGCCGAGGACCACGTGAACATGAACAGGGCGAAGCCGCGTTTGGTGCCGATGCGGTCGACGATGAAGCCGGAGCCCGCGTACATGATCGCGTAGGCGGCCAAGAACAGAGTCGTGATGTGCGAGTAGTCGATTTCGTTCAGGCCGAAGTCTGCACGCACCGTTCGGGAGACAACACTGAGAGTGAGGCGGTCCAGGTAGTTGAGCAGTGTGGCGCTAAACAGCAGTGCGGCCACGATCCAGGCGCGGTTGGAGATCTTCATTACAGAATCCCGATGCCGATGACGGCGACGCCCAGCGATCGACCGTCCTTCGGGGGTGTGTAGCCGGGTGTTGTCTCAAGGCGAACTTCCACCGGTCCGCTGACATTTCGCTTGAGCGCGAAATCGACGACCGGGATGCCGCGCGCGATGAAGTCAGTCTCGCCCGTCAGTTCGTTCTCGACATAGACCTTAACGTGGATGCGACGCACGGCATCAATGATTGGCTGGCCGATGTTGAAACGGATCTGGAGGATGGACGCTCCCTGGGGGGCGGCCAGCATGAGAGTGGCGGTTGGAGCCGTCCACCGGTAGCCGTTCTCCCTTTTGTAGAAGCCGTCTTTCAGTTGCCAGGCGGCACTGGGGACTTGGAATTCCAAGTAGTTGGTTTCGGCTTCTGCGAAGCGATGCGGAACGACGGTGAGCAAGTTGCGTGGCCGGAACCAATAGAGGGTTGGGAGTGCGCGGTCTTTGGCTTTGAGGCGCCCGTCGTCTTCTTCCGCGTTGAGAAGTTCGGCACCGGGGTTCTTGGTGATTAGCCGGAGGGCACCTCGCATTCCGTAGTCGGGCAGCCCGGGCGGCGCATTTTCGAAGAAGGCGGGGTTGGCCAGTGGGGCGGCTTTGTGCGCGGCAGCCAGTTGGGTGACCCAGGCTCGGGACTCCTGCGCGATGGCCAGCTCCGCCTTGCGTTTGTCGCGGAGGACCGTGTAATTGAGGCCCAGCCAGAGGAGCAGACCGATGGCAAGGCCATTGACCGGGACGCGCGCGAAGATCAAGGCCAAGCCCAGCGCCGCTGGAATCATTGGCACGTAGAGATAGACGCTGAACAGGCGGGCGGGGAGGAAGAGCAATGGGATGAGAAGGGCGACCGTAGCTGCGAAGTACTTAACAGGCTGTAGAGTTCTCACGAAATAGAGCAAAGGCGCGATCAGCAACGCGCCCCATTTGTCGATGTAGGCTTGCTTGGCATAGAAGGGGATCGACTGTGCGAGGGACGCCAGGCTAAAACGTAATGTGTAGGGATTGTTTCGGGTCGTGTTTACCCGAAGGGCTTGGAGGCCGAAGCTGGCACTGATCGCGAGAAAAGGGATGGCGCGGCGCCAATTGTCGATCGCGAGCACAACGGGGAAGAACAGCGCGACTTCCTTCGACTTGTAGGCGAGCCAGAATGTGAGCAACGCCAGCGGCCAGCGGCGTGTGTTGAAGAGCAGCCAAGTGGCGATGCAGAAGCTAGCCGCCAGCAGATCGAAGATGTACATGGGCTTCCACCAGGCTTCGAGCAGCGCGGGGTGGCAGAGGAAGATGAGAGTCGCGGCGCACGCGGGGGGCTCGGCGATCTGTTTCCTGCGCAGGAGCCAGAAGAGCAATGCGGCGTTGGCAAGGTGCAGCGCAAACAGAATCGGGATGTAGCGTGGAAAGTCCAGACCGAAGGCGACCCCGGTGAGCCGGTAAAAAAGCGCGCCGGTGGGCCGGGTGTTTGTGGCGGAGAAAACGGGCGTGAGCAGTTCTTTGTAGAAGGTATCGACTCCGGCGATGGTGGCCCAACTGAGATTGTCCAGATCGTCGCCGCTGAAATAGCCTTCAAAGGCGGCTCGGTTGGCGATGACGAAAATGAGTACGACGGCAAGGGCGATGAGAACGCGCTTCATTTTGCCTTCAGGAAGTCGAAGTCACAACCGAGGTGGGCTTGTTCGACGTGATCGAGAAAGAGCTTTCCATAGCCGCGCGTGTAGTGCGGTGTTGGTTGATTGCGGCTGGCCAGGCGAGCTTCAATTTGGTCGGCGGGGACGTGGAGCGTCAGGCGGCGATCGGGCACATTGAGTTCGATCTGGTCGCCGTCGCGCACTGCGGCGAGAGGGCCGCCGATGGCCGATTCGGGACTAATGTGCAGCACGACGGTACCGAAGCTGGTGCCGGACATGCGGGCGTCCGAGATGCGAACGACGTCAGTGACCCCGCGAGCCATCAGGGACTTTGGCAGCGGCATGTGACCCCATTCCGGGAAGCCAGGCGCGCCGTGCGGCCCCGCGTTGCGAAGGACCAGAACGCTATCGGGTTGAACGTCAAAGGACTCGTCGTTGACCTTGGCCAGCATGTCGTCCTTGGAATCGAAAACGATGGCCCGACCGCGCGTGTTTTGCAAGGCGGGCGAAGCGGCGCTGGTTTTGATGAGGGCGCCGTCCGGGGCAAGGTTGCCGCGCAGCACCTTGATGCCGCCGTCGGCGTCGAGCGGGTTGTCGAGGGCGCGGATCACTTGCTGGGGATGCGCGCGGTGCTGGGCGAGTTGGTCGCCGAGGGTGTTGCCGCCGATCGTGATGGCGTTGGGTTTGAGAAGCGGCAGAAGGATTTGGAGCAGCGTGGCCGCGCCGCCGGCATAGGCAAAATCTTCCATCAGAAAGCGGCCATGGGGTTTGAGGTCGAGCAGGAGCGGCGAGCGATTTGAGACGGCTTCAAAGTCGTCCAGGGTGAGCGGCACGCCCAGGCGTCCGGCGATGGCCAAAAGATGAACAACGGCGTTTGTGGACGCTCCGGCGGCCATGAGCGCGGTGATCGCGTTGTGGAAGGCGTCCGGAGTCATCACTTGGGCCGGCGTTGGGCCGGTGGTGGCCATGGCAACCGCGCGCGTCCCGCTGGCTTCGGCGATCGCGAATCGGCGCGCGTCCACTGCGGGCCAGGCGGCGGCGTCGGGCAGCGTCATGCCGAGGGCCTCGGCGATGAGTGCCATCGAACTTGCCGTGCCCATGACCATGCAATGGCCCTGGGAGCGGGCGATGGAGCATTCCAACTCCTCCATGTCGCCGTCGTTAAGCTGACCGGCGCGGTACATGTCAAAGTGCTTGCGTCCATCCGTGCCGCTGCCGAGTGCTGCGCCGCGAAAGGTGCCGGAGAGCATGGGACCGCCGGGGACGACGATGGCGGGGACGTTGGCGCTGGCCGCGCCCATCAGCAGCGCGGGAATCGTTTTGTCGCAACCGCCCAGCAGGACGACGGCGTCGATGGGGTTGGCGCGGATCATCTCTTCGACGTCCATGCTCATCAGGTTGCGGTAGAGCATGGCGGTGGGCTTGAGGAACATCTCGCCGAGGCTGATGACGGGGAATTCGGCCGGGAAGCCGCCGGCGGCCCAGACGCCGCGTTTGACGGCCTCCGCGATTTGAGTCAGGTGGCGGTTGCAGGGGTTAAGGTCGGAGGCGGTGTTACAGATTCCGATGACAGGTTTGCCTTCGGTGATGCCGCGGGTGAGGCCTTGGGCACGAAGCGTGGACCGGCGGGCGAAAGAATAGTATTCGCGAGAGTCAAACCAGGATTGGGAACGGAGAATATTGGCCAATGGCTGAGTTTATCGCGCCTGCCGCGCCGCTGTCTTCGCGTTAGCCGTTGAAGTTGAAGCTGGCCTGGCTTGCGTCGAGCAGCGCCGCTTTGCGCTCACCGCCGGCGCGCAGCCAGTAGAGTTCGCTTTCACAATGCGCCGCGCACTCGGGGGTTTGCGACGCGCGCTGGAGCAGATCGTAGATCCAGATTGCTTCCGCGACGCGGTTGTTGACGCGGAAAAACGCACCGGCTTTGCGGGCTATGCGCTCGGCGAGCGGCCAGTTGCTCTCGAACAGGTGCGGCAGCGTCCGTTCGAACTCGTGGGTGGAGAAGGGAAGGGGTTCGCCCTCAATGACCGGCGTGGCTCGCAGCAGTGCATAGGGATCGAGGGCTGCGGCGGGTTCGGCATCCGGCAAAGTGAGGATCGATGCGTGCGGCTCGGCTTCAATTTTTGGCCCAGTGTATCCGTTTAAGATCCAGAGCTTGCGGCCCGGAGGCTGGATCCTGGACAGGACGGCGTCGAGCAGGGCGGGGGACTGGTGCCTTGCGTCGAGGACTTGCACGGCTTCAAAGTGCGGCGCGGCAAGCGCGGCGAAGCGGTGAGCTTCGAGGCTATCGCGCAATTCTAAACTGGCGGCGTTGTCGACTAAGGCGACGAATAGTTTCTCGATGAGCGCCGGGTCGGTTGCGACCGCCGCATCCGTCGGCATCAGTTCAATTTGGCGAGGAAGCCGCGCGATGGCCCACGCTTCGATCTCACGCTGAGTGGCGAGCGTATGCGGCCCGAGCAACGGTGGAAGCTGAACTGCGTCCAAGGCGACAACGGCGGTGGGTGAGCCGGCTTCGAGCCGTTTGAGCAGCGGCGCATAGCTGGCGCGGGGCGGGCGGCCGGCGGGGATCAATTGCCGCGATAGGAACGCGAGCAAGGGTTCAGAGGAGTCGCAGACACCGGCAAGGTCTTCGAGAAACGATTCCGGTTCTGTGGCGATCAAGGTCGGTCTCAACGTCGAGACGCGGGCAAGTCGCGCGTGCGTCTCGACGGCGGCCCGCTCATCTGCGGCTGGATAGAACAGCGCGATCTCCATGACACGTTACCAGCGCGGCAGAATGCGTTCCCAGTTGGGGTCGACGTGTTGGCGCATCTCGGCGGTGTCGTCGCGTTTGCGGAAGGGCAGATTGTTGTAGCGCTCGACACCGCGGGCCACCTGATCGTAATCGAGCGAGACTCCGAGGCCAGGCTTGTCCGTGATCGGCACCGTGCCGTTGACGAACTTCACGCGCCCGCCTTCGATCACTTCATCGATCTCAGTCTGCCAGGGGTAATGGGTGTCGCAGGCGTGGGTGAGGTGCGGGGAGGCGCAGGCTGCGTGGGCCATCGTCATCATGCTGACTCCGAGGTGATTGTTGGAGTGCATCGACAGCCCCAGGCCCAGCACTTCGCACAACTCGCTGAGTTGCTTCTGCTTGCGGATGCCGCCCCAGTAGTGCGGATCGCTGAGGATAATCTGCACGGCGTCCAGGTCGCGGGCTTGCGGTACGTGGGCGAAACAGGTGGTGGCCACGTTTGAGGCAAAAAGGGTTTTGACCCCTTCGCTGAGCAGCCGCTTACGGACTTCAGCCATACCTTCGAGCGCGGCGCAGGGGTCCTCGAGATAGCCGCCCCCGGACAATTCGTCGCGTAGCGCGAGCCCGATGCGAACGCTGGTTTCGACGCTCCAGGCGCAGTTGGGATCGATGCGGAGAGGGTACTTGGGACCGAAGGCTTGGCGCAGTTGCTTGATCGTCTCGATCTCGATATCCGGATCGAGGACGCCGCCCTTGAGTTTGATTTCCTCAAAGCCGTATTCGGCGATGAAACGTCGGCACTGCTCAACGATTGTTTCCGGTGAGAGGCATTCGCCGTATTTGTCATCGCGCGCATCGGCCCCGGTGCCGCCACCGCCGGCATGTTTGTAAAACAGATATGCAGAGAACGGAGCGGCGTCGCGAGCGCGGCCGCCCACAAGATCGCACAGCGGCTTGCTTACAGCGTGGCCGATCGCGTCCAGACAGGCGACTTCAATTGCGGCGAAAGTCCGTGCGGCTTCATCGAGCGGGTTCTCACCGGGCACGAGCATCGTTTGCGAACGGGCACCGTTGGGGTCTACGGCCTTGTCAGTTTCACCGTTGAGGTGCTGCCAGAAACGGGTGAGATCGAAAGGGTCCATGCCGACTACGCGAGGCCGCACAGCCTCAAGCGCCGCCAGAGGCTTATCGCCGCCGTAGGTCTCGCTGATGCCAACGATGCCATCGGTGGTGACCACCTCGACAATGGTGCGGAGTGCGTAGGGGGCGTGGAGGCCGTAGGAACTGCGAAGCGGGCCGTCCGCGATCGCCTGCGGGTGCAGCCGGAGTTCCTTGATGATCATCGATGTAGGTCTACTTGCGCGCGCCGCGTTGCGGAGACTTCTTGCGGCTCTGGGTGAGTTTCTTCTTCTTGCGGGCAGGCTTGGAGATGATGAAGGTGCCGCTGCCGATGTATTCGGCGCTATAGAGCTTTTCAGGAGTTGCCATAACTTCCTATTCTAACCGATCTTTGCCGGTGCCCTTACAGAGCGCCGGAATTTAGCTCGGAGTATCGCTCCGACGATCGCACGCTAGTATCGATTAGGAATGCAGCGGCTGGACAGTCTTCAAGTGCTACGGGCGATCGCCGCCATCGCCGTGGTTTTTTATCACACCTTTTATGCGCTGGTGTTGCGCGGCGACGGATGCTGGCTGTGTGAAAACGAGAGCTGGCGCAAGAGCATGATCTTTGGCGTCGACGTCTTCTTCGTCATCAGCGGGTTCATCGTTTCGACGGTTGCCGATCGGGATCCCAGCGCTCTTCGTTTTCTCATCAAGCGGGTCTGGAAGGTGGTTCCGCTCTATTACGTGATGACCGGCATCGAGTATTGGTTCAAGGTCCGGATGGGCGCTATACCGTCCTGGGAGCAAGTATGGAAGAGTCTGCTCTTCTTTCGCCAACCGGCAGGACCGGTGTTGATTCATGGCTGGACGCTGGTATACGAGATGTGGTTCTACGGCGTGATGGCTCTGCTGATTGCTCTCGGAGCACGCGGCTTGGGTTGGTGGGGCGCGGCGGCGATGCTGGCTATGGGCTGGTATCGATGGCCCTTATTGCTGCTGTTTGCGGGCGGATGCGTGATCGGCGAGGTGGCCAAGCTCTGGACCGCGCCTCGTTGGTTGGGCGTTGGGCTGATGTTGTTTGGCTTGAGCTGGTGGATGGCGCTTTCCTGGCAGGGAGAGGCCTACGGGCGGGATTTCAATTGGGAGGCGGCCTTTGGCAATCACCTCTGGCGAGTGCAGCGCTTTGGCGTTCCCGCATTGATCGTGGTAGCCGCTGTGGTTCTTCCCGTTTGGCGCTCGGCGGCGATGCCGGGTTGGCTCGTGTTTTTGGGCAATGCCTCGTATCCGATTTATATCTGTCAGCAAGTGGGCTTGGTGCTCGGGGGCCAGTATTTTGGATGGATGGGTGGCTTGCAGTACGCGGCGGCGGTGACGCTGCTCTGTGTCGGCCTCGGAGTCGCTGTCCACCTGCTTTGGGAAAAGCCTTATGGCCAAGCCTGGAAGGCCATTTACGTGCGGCCGTTGCCGCGATTGCGCGAGACACCCGGCGCCAGCTCCTGACCGGGGCGCAGCACGCTGCGGTAGTCCTGCCAGTTGCGGGTGAACAGATAGGCCGTGATCCCGAGCGCGCCCAGGCAGAACACGACAACCGTGATGATCGCTGTCCAATGGATCCAAAGCGTGCTCGCCGTCGGTTGGAAAAAGGTCTTCTCAAATAGCGAGGCGAAATTCATTCCGAAGAAGCCCGTCACCACGGCGCCTGCGCCGAGGATCGTCGATACAAATGCCAGGCGGTTAACCGCCTGCGTATTGCGCGCCGTGTAGTACTCATTGAGGCTGCTGTTGAGCTTGTCGATTTCGCGCTCCACTTCGCCCTTCATATTGTGGATGTCGTAGGCTCCGCTCAACATACGGAAGTGTTCCGATTCTTCGTCTTTATTTGCAAGCTCATCGAAGTGCCAGTAATTGGAAAACACGAGAAACTCATAACGGAGTAAGTTGGTGCGCTCCAGGTTCCCCTCCGAAAGGCGGCCGTCCTGGAAGTCGACGTAGAGGCGGCGAGAGACAAGCGCCACACGTTCGGCGAAGTCCAGCAACGTGGCCCGGTAGAACAAAGCGATGATCGCCATCAGGTAGTAGCGCGAATCGAACATGCGATGAATCAGGAAGCCCTCGCTCAACTGATGGTCGTCGCAATCGAAGGTGCCAAAACACATGGTCACGTTCGAGTAGGACGTGAAGCCGTAGAGGGTTCCCTGGTGGGACCAGCGCCGGTAAACCTGCTGCTCCATCAATCGCTTGGTGAAACCGCGGGCATAGCGGTAATCCTTACCGTCATGATCCACATAAAGCGCCCGGGAAAAAAGAATGTCGTATTCTTCGCTTTTCTGATAATTTTCCGGCACGCTACCGGGGTCGATCGCCAGGTACGAGTAGACGATCATGCGCTCATCCAGCACGGGTTCGTACTCGCCGCGCTGGTAATCGGCAAAGTAAAGCAGACTGGTGATCAGGCTCGACACAGGCGGCAGAAAGCCCCGCATCGCGCTGTCCTCGAAGGTGTCCTCCAGCACTTGTGTGCGGCCGAAAGGGGTCTCCACCGACAGCGTCACGCGCGACGGTGTGCGGCCTTCGCGGAGCTGCCGCCCGGAACTCGGGTAGATCTTACGCGCCATTTCGTTGATCCAGAGCGCCTGTTCGACAGGAAGATTTTGCGATTCCACTCCCAGGCCCAACATGCCGATGCCGTTGGCGAAGAGGAAGAGACGCAAGTCGGTGACTTCCATTTCGGCCTCGCGCCCGCGCATGTCTTCGGCCATGAAGAAGAGCTTGTTCTCGGCGGACAGCGGGATGTGATAGCAGCGCAGTAGCGCCTGGATTTCGTTGTCCACCGATCCCACGCCGGCCGTGTCGAAAAAGATGCGGCGCACAAAGGGATGAAAGAAAATCATGTCCTGATACGCGGGGGAATCGAGGTCGAATTGCGTATAGGAGGCGCGCTGCCAACGTCCAATGTGGGTGGCTACGGTCGAGTCTTGAACATGGTGGGCATCGATCCAGTCATCCAGCCCGTCAATCCAATAGCGCCCGTGCCACACTTGGCCGTGGTGCTTCAATACTTCGCTGCGATCCACCGCAAAGGGGAACAGAAAATACGTATGCAGATGCTGGATTACGACTTCCACAGGGTCCGGGTTTTAGAGAATCACAGGTCATGGGATCGGCGGTCGGTTTTGAAGAATCCTCACGCCGTCAACTCATTGTAATGTGCGGGGCCGTGGGTGCCGGTCGAAAGGCGAAAGAATTCGCAATTTTTCACCTCAGCGCAGGATGTCGGTAGCGCTTCAAGCGTGTCAGCGTCTACATTTTGAACATGCGCCAGAATCAACAGGTTGTACTTGCCTCCAGACCGGAAGGACTTCCCAAGGAGAGTGACTTTCGCGTCGTTAGCGTTCCACTGCGGGATCTGGCGGCCGACGAGGTGATGGTGCGCGTGATCTATCTGTCGGTGGACCCCTACATGAGGGGCCGCATTTCAGGAATTAAATCTTATGCGGAACCGGTTGGGATCGGCGAGGTCATGGTCGGCGGGGCTGTCGGCGTGGTGATCGAATCCAGGAGCGGTTCCGTCCCGGTGGGCAGCTACGTGACTGGATTCTTTGGCTGGCAGGAATACGCGATCACGGGGACAAAGTCCTTGCGCCTGGTGGACCCCAAAATCGCGCCGATTTCGACGGCCCTGGGTGTATTGGGTATGACGGGATTGACGGCCTACTTTGGGCTGTATCGCGTTGGCGAAATGAGGGATGGCGACAGTGTCTTGATCTCCGGAGCGGCGGGGGCGGTGGGCTCGATCGCTGGACAGATCGCGAAACTGGGGAACTGCCGCGTCGTGGGCATCGCCGGGACGGATGCGAAAGTGGACTATCTTACGCGCGAGCTAGGCTTTGACGCGGCTTTCAATTACAAGACGACTTCGCATTACGCGGCAAGTATCACGGAGCTTTGCCCCCAGGGTGTCGACGTCTATTTCGACAACGTTGGCGGGGCCATCACCGACGCGGTGATCCCGTTGATGAACGTGCACGGACGCGTTGCGGTCTGCGGCCAGATCTCGCAATACAATTTGGAGCAGCCGGAGATGGGCCCCCGCTGGATGAGCCAGCTCATCGTCAAACGGACGAAGGTTCAGGGTTTTCTGGTGGGCGATTACGCCGCTGACTTCAGCAAGGCGCTGGCACAGTTGGGTCAGTGGCTTGGCGAGGGCAAACTGAGGTACATCGAACAGATTGAAGAGGGTGGAATCGGGGCCGCTCCCAAAGCGTTTATTGACATGTTGCAAGGCGGAAATTCGGGCAAGCAGTTGGTACGGATTTCTCAAGACTGAGTTGCCAGCGGGGCGTGATTTTGTAGAATCACAGGTCATGGGATCAAAGGTCGGATCGATGAACTTGTCGCGGCGTCAGATGCTTGCGATGTGTGGGGTGGCGGGTGCTCCTCTATTCGGGCAGGATGTTAGTCTTTTTACCGGCAAGAACCTGACCGGCTGGACCGTGGAACGTGGACCGGAGAGCGCGTTTTATGTGCGTGAGGGTGAGGTCAGAGTTCACCCCGGCGCCAACTTCCCCACCTGGCTGCGCAGCGACGCTGTCTATGAGAATTTCGATTGGTCGGGCGAAGTATTTATCGAAGGCTGGGCGAACGGCGGCCTCTATTTTTGCGCGCCCCGGCACGGGCCGCCAACGGACTGCGGCTTCAAGTTGAACATCTTTCAGAAGCAGGACAATCCCGCGCTGAACGTTAGCGTTGGGGCGATTTTCCCGGTGGTTGCGCCATCTAAAGTTACGGTGCGCAATAAGGCGGAGTGGAATCAATTTCGCATCCGTCTCGATTGGCCGAGCCTGAAGGTGTGGTGGAACGGCGAGATGGTGCAGGATCTGGAAGTTTCACAAAACGAGGAGCTGAAGTACCGCTTGCGCAGCGGACACCTGGGCATCGAGAGCCTCTCTTACCCGTTGCGCTATCGCAACTTTAAGATCGCGCGGCTTTCCGGCAAGGAGCGCTGGGATGGGCTCAGCGACCTTTCGCGCTGGGTGCCGACCGAGGCCGCCAGTTGGGAAAGTCTCGGGGACGTTTTGCGGGCGGACGGTCTTGGCTATCTGGTCAGCAAAGAACAATACCGGGACTTTGCGTTTCAGTGTTTTGTGCGCGCCAGCCGCTTCTCCAACGGCGGCATTTTGTTTCGCGGCGGAGAGGACGGCAGGGCGCCTCACTATGAAATTCAGATCCACGACGTTGAAGGGGCCGTGTATCCAACCGGCTCGCTGTACGGTATCGAGCGGGCGAAGCCCTATCCGCGGGTCCTGCCTGAGCAGTGGTTTCTGTTTCAACTCTTTGTCCAGGGCAGGCGTTGTGTCGTCCGCATTGAGGGCGAAACCGTGGTTAACCACGACACACTTACCCGCACCGATGCTGGCACTTTGTTGATTCAGGCGCATCAGAAGGGCAGTTGGATCGAGTACAAAGACCTGCGCGTTTCGCGGTTGCCAAGCCGACCCTGAATGCAATAGCGTGTAAGGGTGATCACCGGCATTCTCCTTCTCACTCTTTTCGCCCAGGAACCCGTTCCGCTTTACCCCGCCAAGGGCGTCTTCGTAAACGACCTCGACCACCCCAATCTAACGCCGTATCTTGCTGACAAAAGCAAAGCCACTGGTGCTGCGGTCGTGGTCTGCCCCGGTGGCGGCTATGGCGCGCTGGCGATGGACCACGAGGGCGTCCAAATCGCCCGCTGGCTCAATTCGATGGGAGTTCACGCCTTTGTGCTCAAGTACCGCCTGGGCCCCCGCCACCGCCACCCCGCCATGCTGGACGATGTCAGCGAAGCCTTCCGCATGGTTCGTAAGCGCTCTGCCGAGTGGGGCGTCGACTCAAAGCGCGTTGGCGTCTGGGGCTTCAGCGCCGGTGGGCATCTGGCCTCCACCATCTCCACGCACTTCACCAAAGAAACCCGCCCCGATTTCGCGATCCTCAGCTATCCCGTGATCACATGCGCGGAATCCTGGCTACACAAAGGCAGTTGCAAGAACTTGCTTGGCGAGAATCCCGACGCCAAGTTAGTCGATCTCATGAGCAATGAGAAGCAGGTGACCAAGGATACGCCGCCCACCTTCATTTTTCATACCACCGACGACGCCACCGTGCCAGTTGAAAACGCGCTTGCCTATTACACGGCCTTGCGCAGGAACGGCGTGGAGGCCGAACTGCACATCTTCGAGCATGGCCGCCACGGTGTGGGACTTGCTGGCGGCGATTGGGTACTGAGTTCCTGGAGTGACCTACTGGCCAAGTGGCTTGTCCGCCACGGAATTACGAAGTAGGCTTCTGCCCGAGGAACAAGTGCAAGCCGGACTTGCCCGGCGTTACAAAATCAAGAAGCCCGTCGCCATTCAGATCCGCCACTGGCATTTGCATCCCTGTCCCGGTTCGCGTTGAATAATCGATCACGTGCTTGGTCCATTGGATCTTGCCATTGGGCTCCTTGAAGTATTCAAACCAGTAGATGCCCAGCGGCTCGCGCTCGCCGGGGTCGCGCCCGTTGTGGGCCATAAACCGCTTGCCGGTGAGAAAATCCATCTGCCCGTCTTTGTTTAGATCCACCTTCACCACGGTGTGTGGCTGCGACCACGAATCGTCAATCATCCGCATTTCATAGGTGCCACCGGTATTCTGTTCCAGCCAGAAGAATCCGTAGTCGTGCGCATTGCCGGCGACGATATCGACCCGCCCATCGCCATTGATGTCGATCGCATGGATAAAGCTCAGCGCCTTGAGCGGCGGGAAATCCCGGTGCAACCGCCAGTTGCCATCGTGGGGATTCGCTGGCGCTTCCAGCCAACCCTCCGGCGTAATGATGTCCGCGCGCCCGTCTTTGTTCATGTCGCCCGCGCCGATGCCGTGGCCGTAGTTCTGCTCACTGGCCGTGTGCTTGACCCACTTGCCGCCGCTCAGTCCGTACCAGGATGTCGCCACCTTGCCGCCGAACTGCGGCAAAATCTCTCTGGCCTTTCCGTCATTGTCCAGATCGACCATGAAGAAGAACTCTACCGAGCCGCCAATGTCGATTACCGTTTCCGCCCACGGCGCGCCCGGCTTGCCCGACTTCCCGGGGTTACGATACCAACTCAATTTCTTCGAAAAGTAAGTACCGGTGATGATGTCGATATTCCCGTCGCCATCCACGTCCATCGCCTGATCGGAGAATGCGTCAATGTAAAAATTATCGTACTCAAGTGAGCGAAATTGTGTCTTCTTCCAGCTCCCGTTGGCGTACCAATACTCGCCACAAACAATATCCGGTTTGCCGTCGCCGTCAATGTCGGCGATTGTCGCCGTCTCGGCCGACCCGCCGTCCAACATCGTCTTTGAGAAACTCAATTCGGCCGGGCGCCGTCCAGCGCTCATCATCGCCAGCGACATAGCCGTCGCCACAATCAATCTAGTGTTCATCGATCTTGCACTCCGGATATTCCGCGAGCACCTGGTTACCCAGATACCCCAACTCACCGACCAGACCGGCGTGCGACGTGTAGTAGCCGTCCGCCGTCATATTCTTTGCCACGCGAAAGAATCGCTGTTCCATCGTTTTCACTTCGCCTTTGTCCACCTGCGCGCACACGGGTTCAAGAAGTGCTAACTGCTTTTTCTCGATCAACTTCATGAACTTCTTCGATTCCAGCCAATGAAGACCGTCTGTGTAAGTCTTCTTGTGCTCCGCATTGTTGCGCACCACTAAATCGATATAGTTGGGCACCAAGGCGGCGGTGGCCCCGGGGATGATTAAATCCGCGACGCGAGACAACATGGCAAATTGCCCGGGATTAAAAAACTGCGGAGGCCCAGGGTCCGCCCCCCGTGTCGGCACCGGATGTTCATGTTGTCCGTACAACTCGTCCCCCGCAAACGGAAAAGCGCACTGGATTCCAATCGCTCCAATGATTTTGATCGTCTCGCGGCGACCGTCGCCAAATGCGTTCGTGGACATTATGCTTCTCCTTTTTTAAGGCGGTCGATCAGATGTTCGGCGCTGCGGGCCGAGACGGCCATGAATGTATGGGTCGGGTTCTTTTCCGACGACGAGGGTAGGATGTTGCCACCCAGCGTATAGAGATTTCCGATGTCGTGCGTTCGACCGTAACTATCCGTCACAGACTTGCGCGGATCTTTACCCATGATGCTGCCACCGTGTTCGTGATTCGGTTTGGGCTCTTTGTACACCTGGTGGATCTCAGCGCCCGCCGCCTCAAGAATTGCCACCGACTGCTGTTGCATGTCGCGAAAGATCTTCATGTCGTTATCGTTCCAATAAAGGTATCGGCGCACCTCGGGGAGCCCGAACTTATCCTTCTTCGCCGGGTCCAGATCGACGTAACTCTTTTCGTCCGGCGTCTTCTCCCCGTACGGCGAGAACACAAAGTAGGACGGATAATGATTCTTCACGGTATCCTTTAGCGCTTGTCCCATCCCCGGCATTGTGCGCGCCCAGCCGACGCTGCGCCGGTTCTGATAGTTGAACTGCGCGCCCCAGCTCCGGGCGTAATCGCGCTTCTGCGTATGCATGAAACTTGGGAGATAGGCGTGGTCGAGAAAGCCCTCGTCGTTCACCGTCTTGCCGCCCATCATCTTCGTCAAAAAGGCCTCGACGCCGCCTGTAAAGTGGGGCATAAAATCGCGGCCCACGCGACCCGACGAATTCGCTAACCCGGTCGGATAGCGGCTCGATTTCGATTGCAGCAGCAGCGATACGTTCTGCACACAGGCAGCCGCCAGAACCACAACTTTGCCGAAGACCTCGCCGTGCGCCAGCGTCGTTCGATTCAGAAACTTAACTCCCGTAACCTTGTTCTCGGCATTCACGGGGATATCGTAAACGACACTGTCCATTTGCAATGTAATTTTGCCGGTACTCATGAGCGGACGCATGTGTCCGTCCCAGGAATTGTATTTGGCCGCGACATCGCAACCGGCCATGCAATTACCGCAGTAATGACAAGCAGGCCGACCAAACTTAGCCCGGGTGAGTGTCGCCTTGCGGACGTGGATGACTTTACGTCCGAGTTTTGCCGCCCCGCGCTGGATGTGCAGGTCCGAACACTTCATCGGCGCGGGCGGAAGAAAGATCCCGTCCGGCAGATCCTCAAGCCCGTCCAGATTGCCGCAAACGCCCACTTCGCGCTCGATCCGTTCATAATACGGCGCAAGATCGCTGTACTTGATGGGCCAATCGTAACCGACCCCATCGCGCGTAAATCCCTCAAAGTCTCTGGGCCCAAAGCGCCAAGCCACCGCGTTCCAGAGCATCGATTTGCCGCCCAACCCGCGCGAGCGTTCCGTATCGAAGCCCGGCTTGTTGTTTCGCATCTTCGGGATGCCGCGATTGGGAAATTCATACGGCATCGCGTGGGTGTTGAAATCGGTGCGCGTCTCGATCTTGGGCCCACCCTCGACCACGCACACATTCACGCCCGCTCGCGCCAGATGAGCCGCAGCCGTTCCACCGCAAGCGCCGGAACCCACGATCACTACGTCGTAAATCGTATTCGCCATTGGTCCCCTATCCTATCTCATGACCCGTTCCGCTTTTCTATGGCGCTACTCGTGAGAAGGGACTACACTTCTATACGACCATGACACGAATCCTCTGGATCATTGCATGCTCCACCGCGCTCCTGGCGCAACGCCGGGACGGTCTCTCCAAGCGGGATCTCATTCTCGCCCCAAACGAAGTTGACTATCAGTCTGCGGTCAAGGTGCCGCGTGGATATGCCGTGATCGTGGGCGTCAGCAACTACGCCAACCTTCCAGCAGCCGCGCAGTTGAAGTTCGCCGAGAGCGACGCCCGACGGATTTATCAGACAGTCATCTCGCGCGAGGGTGGCCAAATCGAGCCCGAAAACGTGAAGACCCTCTTCGGCGCGCAGGCCACAAAGGCAAACATCGCCAAAGCCATCGAAGAGTGGCTCCCGAGCGTCGCCAAGGAAGACGATCGTGTGATTGTGTTCTTCGCCGGACACGGCTTTGTTTACCAAGGCAAGGGCTATCTGGCGCCTTACGACTTCGCGTTTGAACGCACCTCCGACACTGGCTACGATATGGCGCGTCTGGGGGAGGTGCTGGCCAACAAGGTGAAAGCGCGTAACAAGATTCTACTGACCGACGCCTGCCACTCCGCAAAGATACTGCCGGGCCTGAGCTCCAAGCAGATCAACGATCAATTCAAATCGCTGCCCGGCACCTTCTTCACCTTGGCCTCCAGTCGCGAGGCGGAGTCCAGCTTCGAGGACCCAAATCTTGCCAATGGTTCGGGCGTCTTCGCGTACTTTCTGGTGCAAGGCTGGAAGGGGCAAGCCGACGTGGATCCCGAGGACGGCGTCGTCACCGCCGACGAGCTTGTGCAGTACGTTCGCAGCCAGGTCCGCCAATACGCAAAGGCTCACGGCGTGGTCCAGAATCCGCAAGAGAGCGGAAGCTTTCCCGCAGACATGATGCTGGGCTTCCTTCCGCTGCGTCGCGAAAAAGTAAAGAACAGCGCGGCTCCCGTCAAAGAGGGCACGATCATCGTGACCACCAACCTTGACGACGTCGAAGTCTATGTCGACGGTAACCGCATCGGCAAGGTCGGGGCGGGGAAGAAGCTGGTGGTTCCCGGTTTGTCCAGCGGCGAACACGAGGTGCGAGGAGAGCGGCAGGGTTACGATCCCGCTCAGCGCGTGGTCACGGTGCGCCCCGGCCAGGAGATCAACGTTGAGTTGCGCATCCAGTTCCAGCGCCGGATTGGCGAGGCGGCCAAGGACGAATTCAAGCGCGGTCAGGCCATCTACGCACGCCGCAAGAGCGCTGCTGAGCTTCAATCCGCCGCCGCAAACTTCCAGAAGGCGCTCAAGCTGGAGCCCAAGTACAGCGACGCCGCCGAGTACCTTTGCCTCACTTACCAAGTGCTGGGGCAAACCGCAGAAGCCGTCAAGGCATGCAAAAAGGCGGTCGATCTCACCCCCGACGGTACGGAGTTCCGCACTTACTACGCCTCGGTTCTGACGGAGATGGGCGACTCGAGCGAAGCCATCCGCCAGTTGAGCGCGGTGCTGGAGCGCGATCCCCAACGCGCCGAAGCCTACGTCATGCTGGCCGACGCTTACCTCTTCGCTCAGGACTTTCCCAAGAGCGAGGCTGCCGCCACTAGCGCTCTCGCGCTGAACCCCAAAGACGCTCGTGCCTTCCTCTTTCGCGCCGACGCTCGCCGCTTTCAGAACCGCTACGCCGAAGCCATGGGCGACTACCTCACTTATCTGCGAATCAATGATTTTCGCGCGCCGATTAACGAAGTCCTTGGCTTTTACCTCATCGGCAGCGGCCTCAGCAAGCGCAATGCCGGTCAGAAGCGAGTGCACGAGATTCAACAATGGAGCGCCTGGTTCGGCATCTGCGATTGCGCGCGCGGCATGGACGAATACGCAAAAGCCGTTTCCGCCTGCGACCGCGCGATTCGAATTGACACCCGTGACGCCGGGACATACTATCTTCTCGGTAAGACTTATACTGAGTGGTTCGACCAGAAAAATTCGCGCGATACGCTGCTCAAGGCGGAAGAGAAAATTACGACCGCCTTGCGCTTAAACCCGGATTTTGAATTCGCCAAAGAGGCCAAACGCCAATTGGGCCTCATTCGTGAATTTAAGGCGGTGATTCGATGAGGCGGTTTTCCCGTTGATTCCGCTGTTTCTTAGAGACGGCTTTGATGGCACTGGAGGATGTGAGTGAATAGAACTTCAAGAACGCTATGCGCTGCGGCTTTAAGCGGCACAATGCTGCTTGGGGCTAACGGCGCGAGCCTGCGGCCTGTTGGATTCAGCACCGACCGGCTGGGAGAATTCATGGACCAGGGGCCGGCCCCCCAAGACGCAGCCTCCCTCGGCTACAAGATCAATTTCGCCAAAAGCTCAGCGCAAAACAACCTACGCAAAGGCCGCGCCACGAAGGCCGTTGTTGAGGTGCGTGATCGAAATAACAAACCCGTTGCTGGCGTGGCAATCCTCTTCCTTCTGCCAAGCTCCGGGCCCAGCGGAACCTTCGCCGCTGGTGCCACCAGCCTGACGGTGACCACCAATGCCGCCGGGCAGGCCATCGCCTCTTACGCCCCCAACCAGCTTGCCGGAATGTTCAATCTGACCGCCACGGCCAACGTCAATGGCGTTAGCGTCGGCACCGCCACTGTCTCGCAAGCCAACATCGCCGCCGCCACGGCCGCAGCCGGCGCGGGCATGAGCGGAACCACCATTGGCATCATCGCCGGTGTGGCCGCCGCCGCCGCCGTCGGTATCGGTGTGGCCGCTTCCGGTGGCAAGTCCTCCACCCCCGCCTCCACGCCGTCCACGCCTGCGGTGGTCACCCCACCGCCATCCATCCGTATCATCGGCGGCGGAGTGCCGGTCTTCGGTCCTAAGATCGCCATCCCGGTTGGGAGAGGAAGATAACCATGCAACGCTACTTATTTTTACTCGCCGCCTCGGCCGCTTTCGCCGCCAACGAGATGGAGGGCCCGTCGCTTGGCTGGATGTGGGATCGCGACACTCAGAGCCTCCGCCGTCTGGGCGGCTTGCCCGGTGGGCTTCGCAACGAACCCGGTCTCGATCTCGGCGACGGCGTTCGGGCCGTCTGGATCGCACCCACTCAAAACTTCGCGCTCATCGCCCGCGATGGCGGCCTGCTTGAGCGTCGCAGCTTGATCACTGGAGAGAGCAGCCGTATCGAAGCAGAGATGCCCGAAGCCGTCATCTTCTCTCCCGATGGCCAACAACTCGGACTCTGGTCCAAATCCGCTGGACGCTTTTCTCTTTGGGGCGCGCCCGCTCAAAACCTCAACGCCGCTCGTATCGCGCTGGCCAACGACGGCGAACTCATCATTCTCGACTCTGACGGCCTCCTGCGCTCCTCGCGTGGAGCCGCTCTCGGCAATTTCGGTCCCAACGCCGCCATCGCTCTGGACGCCTCCCGCCTGGTGGCCGTCGGTGGCGGCGCGCTTGTCATCTACGAACAGAGCTCCGCGGGCTGGCGCCTCGCCAACCGCCTTCAAGACGATCGCTTCGATGCCTGGCGGCAGATCGAGATGGAACCGGAAACCGTTTTGGCGGTCACACAGATCGGCGCCATCGAACGCTGGCCGCTATCCGGTGCCGATCCCCAGACGCTCGCCAGCGACAGCGTCACCAGCCTCATTCGCCTGCGGCAACCCGGATTCTATCTGGCCCAAGGGGATTCGACGCGGCTCTTCTTCGCCCTCGGCATAAGCCAAAAACTTTATTCATTGCCCAACGGGGAGCAGCGCTAATGTTTAAAACAATATTTGGACTCATTGTTCTGGCCGGGCTGCTCGACGCTCAGGCGATCCGCGGCAACGGCGGCTTCAATACGAACAAGATGAAGAATGGCGACGACAACTATGAACCATCTCCGATCGGCTTCAACGTAAACTTCTTCGGACAGCTTCAGCAAACCGCGTATATCAGCAACAACGGCAACCTTACCTTCGGCGGCCCCTTTCTTGCATCGGACGGCACAGCCGCATGGGTGCCGCTTCCGCTGCGCCAGCTCTTCGGCGTTGCGATGATTGCCCCGTTCTTCGCCGATGTCGACACCACTCTCAGCGCGCCCGTCACCTACGGTCGCGACACCGTAAACGGTCGACCCGCCTTCGGCGTCAACTATATCGGCGTTGGGTACTACAAAGCCAAGACCGACAAGCTCAACAGCTTTCAGTTAGTCCTAATCGAGCGTGGCGACACCGGCGCGGGTAACTTCGACATCGAGTTTAACTACGGCAGCATCCAGTGGGACATCGGCGAGAATACCCGGATCGGCCGCGCCTACGCCTCTGTCGGTTACACCAACGGTTTGGCCAACACTGCAAATTCCGCCTTTGAACTCCCCGGCTCCCTCGGTGGCGGGGCCTTCCTCGATTCCGGCGGTTTCGCCCTCATCCGTCAAAGCCGCAACAGCGGCGGAGTCGCGGGCCGGCTTGTCTTTGAAGTCCGTAACGGCAACATCAACAACACGACCTTGATCATTCAGCCGGACAAGACGATCCTGAATTGCCCTGACATTACGATCGTCGCTCGCGGCAGTGGCTACACAACTTCCAGCCAATTCATCACCCCGCAGTTCCAATACGCTCTGAAAGAAAACGGCCAAACCCGTCAGATCACCGAAGCTTTCGCCACTCGCGTTTCCGACGCGCCAGCCGGGACTTATGACTTCACAATCAAATACCGCGGTGCTGTTCCCATTACCGCAACCGGAGCGCAAACCACCAGCGACGTATCTCTGACGGTAACTTTGCCGGCACCGAACGGCGACGGTGCGACTTACACCGCAACCGATAGCAAAACCTTGCGTAACTGCGGGCTCGCCGCCGATTGCGGCACTTTGCCCAAAGACGGTCGGGTTGGCTTCACCCTGCGTGGGCAAGCCAGCGCCAGCGGCGGCGTACCTCCCTACGTTTTCTCTGCTCCCAACGGCGCGTCCCCTGGCCTCAGTTTGGGTAAAGATGGCGTACTCACCGGAGCGCCCACCACCGCCGGCAACTTCAGTTACACCGTAAAAGTAGATGACCAGTCGGTCTCGCCCGTGCAATTCGCCGTCACAACCTGCGCGATCAACGTCCTCGGTACAAACACGCCACTTACTGGCGCCTGTGCCACTCCCGCTGGCACGGCCGGCTCCGCCTACCAAGGTGCGATTACGGCTTCTGGCGGCGCGGGTCAATACACCTTCAGCCTCAGCTCCGGTAGCTTTCCGCCGGGTCTCGCCATCAACGCCACCGGCGTAATCTCCGGCACGATCGCAGCTACTGCCGCTGGTGCCTATCCATTTACGGTCACCGTTCGCGATGCCGCTGGCATTACAGTTCCCGTCAATTGCTCAATCCAGGTCACGCCGCTCGTGATTCCGGTCCCCACCATCACCGCCCTCGCTCCCGCATATGCCGTAGTGGGCTCCCCGGCTTTCCAGCTCAACGTTACAGGAACCAACTTCACTAGATCCTCCGTCTTCGTTTGGAACGGCTTCCTCCTCTCTACTTCCTTCACAAGCGCGACTGCGCTGGTTGTCACCATCCCTGCCAACCTTCTCGGTGCGGCGGGCTCGGCGACGGTCTTTGTTCGCAATAGTCCCACGGTCCAAAGCGTTGATTTTGGCTTTGAGGTCTTCCCTCGTCTCAGCTACATCTCCACCGCCCCCGCGTCGCTGGTCGCCAACAGCACTGCTACAGCCATTACGATCGACGGCGACGGTTTCTTGCCCGGCATCACGATCGCGATCAACGGCACCTCCGCTCCCGTAACCAGAGTCAGCACCCAGCAGCTTCGCGCTCAGATTCCTGCCAACTTACTCATGCAAGTCGGCACGCTAACCGTCCGCCTTATTAACCCGAACGGAGTCAATCTCGACATTCCGCTCACCGTCGGTTCTGGCATCACAGTTACGCCAACCTTCTCCGTTGACAAGCCAGCCGTGATTACCGATCAATCTACCGCCACGGTCCGCCTTGCCCAAGCTGTCAATCAGGCACTCACCGGCGCGCTGGACATCACCTTTGTTCCGGCCGCCGACAACAGTCCCAATAATGGTGCGACTGACTTCCCGCGGTTTACGAGCGTCGGCACGCGGCGAATCCCGTTCACAATTGCCGCCAACGCCACCTCATTCAGCGCGCCCATCGATCAAGGCAGTGTTGCAGGTACGGCAACCATAACGCTCTCAAGCCTCACCGCGAATGGAGGCGATGTGCTTGCTGGCGCGCGTCCCACCCAAACCCTCACCATCGATTCCACCGTCCCGTTGATCCTCCCCGGCAGCGTGGGAATGGTGCGGACGGCAACAGGCTTTAACGTTGAGGTCACCGCGATCTCAACGCTCCGCAGCCTCACTGCTGGCTCGCTCACCTTCACGCTCGCCAGCGGCGTCACAAACGGAGGCTCAACCACTTTCCCGATCGATAACCTGCCCACGCTGGGCACAAGCTGGTTCCAGTCCGCTTCGGGCAAGACCGAGGGCGGCGCTTTCAAGTTAACGATCCCCTTCACCTTCGAAGGCGACTTCAATAACTTGTCCACCGTCCAAGTTACTCTCAGTAACTCACGCGGTGCCGGTGCGCCGGTGACCGGGCCGCGCCGCTAATCCACGTGGCAACTTGCGTCCAGCCGCTCCCGCATCTTAGGCCAGTTCAACAGCACAAAGGTTACGCTGTATCCCGGCAGTAGCATCTCCAACTGCACCGCCTCGCGCAGCAGTGGCGTCAGGTCGGGCGGCAGGCTAAACCGCGAAATGTCGCCCCCAATTAGGGGACTTATCTCAAACGGTGGAAAGTCCTTGCCGTTCAACTTCGCGATCGCTCTACCGCCCAACGCCAATTGCACTCTCATGTCCACAAACGCATTCAACGGTCGCGCGGCCCCGCGCTGGCAGTAAATGACCAGATAGGGCGCAACCTTCTTGCCGTCGGCAAGGCTCACCGCCGCGGTCGCCGGCAGCGCCGCCAGTTGCAACGGGTGCTCTTGTCCAGCCACCGGGACCGTCGAGTAGATCCAGTTGCCCGCCAACTTCGGCGGTACCTTGACGGGGCGAATCTCTCCCCGCTGCTGGGCGATGCCCAAGGCCATGAGAACGTGAAAGAATACAGAGTGCAAATATGCAACGTAGAACGTTTCTAGGTCTGTTGGCAAGTGGCGCGTCGTCTGTCCTCTCTCAGGACTTCCCCCGCCGCGCCCCCGCCTATGAGGCGCCGCTCTTCAATTTGCATGCCCGATTCGCCTCGCCCGTGAAGATTGCCAAGGTCGAAGTCTTCGAGCGCGGCAAGGCCACCTTTGTCCGTGTTGAGGCCTCTGACGGCGCTTTCGGCATCGTCCGCACTAAAGACATCGACGACTTCATCCCGATCTTGCTGCGGCGCGTCATCCCGGCCTTTCTAGGCCGCGACGCTCGCGATCTGGAGACGATTGTCGACGACGTTTATGTTGCCAACTACAAGTGGGCCGGTCAACCCCTCTGGAGCCCCGTCGCCTCCGTCGAACATGCCACCTGGGACCTCCTCGGCCGCATTGCCAAACAACCCGTCGCCGCGCTCCTGGGCGGCGTTAAGCGAAAAGAAATTCCCGTCTATCTTTCTGGCTCCGGTCGTGAGACCACGGTCGAGGAAGAGGTTGAGGTTTACGTCCGCGGCCTCGCCGAGACCGGTGCCAAGGCGGTTAAATTTAAGATCGGTGGCCGCATGACGCGCAACGTCGACGCCTACCCCGGTCGCACCCGAAAGCTCCTGGAGTTGGCTCGCAAACGCATGGGCGACCGCACCATCATTTATGTCGACGCCAACGGCACCTACGACGCCGACTCCGCCATCCAACTGGCCCCGATGCTTGCGGACTTGAAGATTGCCTTCTTTGAAGAGCCTTGCCCGTGGGAAGAAGTCAGCGAGACCAAGCGCGTCGCCGACGCCCTGGAAATGCCAATCGCCGGCGGTGAGTGTGACAGCTCCCTTTGGAAATTCCAAGATATGATCGAACGCCGCGTCCTCGATATCATCCAACCTGACCTCAATTACTGCGGCGGCATCATTCGCGCCTCGCGCATCGCCAGAATGGCAGCCAAGGCCAAGATGACCATCGTTCCCCACAACACACAAATCGACGCCGCCGGGGCAAAAATGCTCCAATTTGCCGCCGCCACCGCCAACATTGGCACTTACATGGAATTCCCTCATCGCGCCATTCCGAAAGTGGCGGATTGGTATACTCCCAATTTCACGATTAAGAACGGCGTCATCGCCGTCCCGATCAGTCCCGGCCTCGGCGTCGATTTCGACCCTGGCTACCTGAAAGCCGCCAAGCGCATCGATTCCTAAACGACAGCCAATTTCGAAAGACTTTCCAGATGAAACTCAACTTAGTCCTAATGGCCACCCTCGCCACAAACTTGATTGCCGCGGAGCGAATTGCTTACATCGGCACTTACACCAAGCCGCAAGCCAGCAAGGGCATTTATATGGTGCGCCTCGACGCCGCCACCGGCAAGTTGTCGAAGCCGGAACTCGCCGGCGAGAGCGAGAGCCCGTCTTTTCTGGCAATTGCCAAGAACGGCAAATTCCTCTACGCCGCCAATGAGATCTCCAAAGGCGACGTTAGCGCCTTCGCAATCGAGCCCGGAGGCAAGCTCCGCTTTCTGAACAAAGTCAAAGCACAAGGCGACGCCCCCTGCCATATCAACATTGACGCCACCGGTAAGTGGCTCGCTGTCGCCAATTACTCCAGCGGTACCGCTGCCGTCCTGCCCATCGCCGCCGACGGTAAGTTGGGAGAAGCCGCCGCCACCGTCCAACACAAAGGCAAGGGCACAGATCCAGCGCGCCAAGCTGGCCCTCACGCCCACGCGGCCTATTTCTCCGGCGACAACAAAAGCCTCTACATCGCCGACCTCGGCCTCGATCAAGTCAAGATCTACAGTTTCGACGCGAAGACCGGCAAAATCGCGGAGACCGGCCATCTCGACACGCCCAAAGGTGCGGGCCCCCGCCATCTCGCCCTCGGCGCCAACGGCCTCGCCTATGTCCTCAATGAGATGGGCAGCAGCGTGAGCGTCTTCCAGAATGGCAAGCTGCTCAACACCGTCTCGGCCATCCCCGCCGATTTCAAGGCCAATACCAGTGGTGCCGAAATCCTCCTTCATCCCAAGGGTACCCTCGTGTTCAGCTCCAATCGTGGCCATGACAGTATCTCGATTTTTCGCGCCAATCCCTCCACTGGCGAGCTGAAGCTTCTGGGCCAGCAAGCTCTTGGCGGCAAGACGCCCCGCGGTTTCTCGCTCACCCCTGACGGCAACTTCCTCGTCGCGGGCGCGCAAAATTCCGACAAGGTGTTCTCCTTCAAGGTCGACGTCGCCGCCGGTACGCTCACTCCTGTTGGCGAGTCGGTCGCCGTCTTCAGCCCCGTCGATGTCCGCTTCCCGAGATAGCCAATGCAACGCCGCTCGATCCTCTATTCACTGCTCGGCGTCGCCCCGGCCCTCGCCTGGCAAGACCCGCAGTCGCCTCTCCCCACGTCGGCTGCCGAAGCCGTCTCGATGGGGCTACCCAAGTTCTTCACCGTGCCAGATCTGGAGGCCTTCGCCGCTCTGGGCGATGCGCTGATTCCCCCGTACGATGGCCGCCCTGGTGCCCGCGAGGCGGAGGCCGCAGACTTTCTCGATTTCCTCCTCGCCCAAAGCCCCACGGACATCCAGTCGCTCTATCGCGGTGGCTTAGCCACCTGGAAGCTGCGCAGTAAGGCGGGCGTTCCCGCCGCGCTCAAAGAACTCTCCGAACCCTGGTCGCATGCCGGGCCCTCCACCCCCTACGCCAAGTTCCTCAGCGCCGCCAAGATCGCCTTCTATCAAGCCACGCTCAATTCACGCCAGTGGGCGTCGGCGATGGCAACCCGCAGCCGCGCCGCCTCCGGCATTGGCTCTTACTGGATGCCCATCGAATGAAAACTAAATACGACGTACTCATCGTCGGCAGCGGTGCCAGCGGCGGCATGGCCGCCCACACCCTCACGCGCTTAGGTGCCAAGTGCGTCATGCTCGACGCCGGTCCCCTCATCGATCCAGAAAAGCAGCGTGTCCTGCGCCCCGTCGCCGACCTTCCCTATCGCGGCTTCGGCAAGCCCGGCCGCTTCCCCCACGTCACTCAGGCCAATGAGTTCTCTGCCAACATGTGGGCCGATGAAAAGCAGAACCCCTACTCCTACGACCCTGAGGATCCTTATTACTGGGTCCGCATTCGTCTGGTCGGAGGCAAGACCTTGGCCTGGGGCCGCGCCTCCTGGCGCCTCAGTGACTATGAGTTCAAAGGCAAAGACCACGACGGCTACGGCGACAACTGGCCCATCTCCTACGCCGACCTCGCCCCCTTCTACGACCGCGTCGAACCGCTCTTTCGCGTCAGCGGTCGCATGGAAGGCTTCCCGCAGATCCCAGACGGCAACTTCCTTCTCGATGATTCTAAAGACAGCGAATGCGTACAACGCTTTCTCGCCTCCTGCCGCAACGCCCAAGTCCCCACCACCAAGCAGCGACGCAGCACCGGCACCCTGGCCAGCAGTCTCAACCTGCTGCTGCCCACCGCCATTGAGACCGGCAACCTCACTCTGGTACCCAACGCCGTCGTCCGCGAGCTGAGCTACGATCGCAAGACCGGTCGCGTAACTGGCGCTCATTTCGTCGATCGCATCTCTAAGCGCGAGTTCCATGTCGAAGCCAAGGCCGTCATCCTTGGTGCTTCCACGCTTGAGTCCACCCGCATTCTGCTCAACAGCAATCTTGCCAACTCCAGCGGAGTTCTCGGTCGTTACCTCTTCGATCAGTTTTACGTCAAGAACATTGTGCAGGCAATTGTTCCGGAGGCCCGTGGCGGCAAAGCCCCTCGCACGCTCATGGGTGGAGGCGGCTACATCCCTCGCTTCCGAAATCTGAAGACGAAGGAGAAGAATTTCATCCGCGGCTACGCCTACGATTTCGGCAGCGGCAACAGCCCCGGTCCTCAGTACTTCAACGCCTACGGCGAGGAACTGTGGAAGAAGCTTGCCGACACCCAAGGCAGCGGCTTCAACCTGACCGCGATGGGCGAAGTTTTACCGCGCTACGACAGCGTCGCGCATCTCAACAAACAGAAGACCGACGCTTGGGGCATTCCCGTTTTGCACTTGAAACAGAAGTACACCGCCAATGAGTTCAACATGGCAAAGGACGCGATGAACACGGCCGAGGAGCTCTGCCGCGCCTCTGGCTTTGAGATCCTTGCCAAGCATTGGGAGATGGTTCCCCCCGGTGAGAGCATTCACGAACTCGGCACTTGCCGCATGGGCAACAACCCCAAGACCAGCGTGCTCAACCAGTGGAATCAGACCCACGACATTCAAAACCTCTATGTCGTCGACGGCGGCGCTTTCGTCAGCGGCGGCTCGCAAAATCCCACTCTCACCATCCTCGCGCTCACCCTTCGCGCCTCCGAACATCTGGCGGAGGAGATGAAACAGAACAAGATATGAAGTACCTCCTGATCGTGGCGATCTCCCTTTTGGCCGCAGACCCTCCTAAGCAACCCATTGCTTTCAGCCATAAGCAGCACGCCGGTGACTTTAAGCTTCCCTGTGCCACCTGCCACGTCAATCCTTCCCCGGGCGAAGCAATGACATTTCCAGCCGAGGCCAAATGCATGGCCTGCCACAACAGCGTCAAAACCGATTCCCCAGAAATTCAGCGCCTGGCCAAGTTCGTCGCCGACGCCAAACGCGTACCCTGGGTGCGCGTGTATCAGGTTCCAGCCATCATCTTCTGGAGCCACAAATCACATCTCGACGCCGGCGCCAAGTGTGTGGAATGCCATGGCAACGTCGCCGCACTCAGTGTGATGACCAAAGAGAAGGAGACCTCGATGGGCTCATGCATGGAATGCCACCGCCAGAAGAAAGTCTCCAACGACTGCAGCTTCTGCCACGAACGCCAAAACTAAGAGTACTTGACGCTCTCAAGAAACAGCCCGGACGAAGGTGCCGTCCAAGCCGCCACATCCAGCTTCGGGCAAGGCTTACCCGACATCAACGCGGCAAAATCCTTCTGCGAAATGTCCCGCAACCCCACCTTCACCAGCGTGCCCGTCAACCGCCGCACCATGCGCCAAACAAAGTGCGACGCCGCGATCCGAAACAAAATCCGGTCATCCTGTTCTACAATTTCCGCGCTCTCCACGACGACAATGGAAGACTCGTTCGGCCTCGCCGCGTCTTGAGCCTGAAAATTCTTGAAGTCGTGCCGTCCCGCGATCGTCGTCGCCGCCTCGCGCATCCCGGCCAGATCTAGCGGCTCCTTTACCCACCACACGTATCGCTTTTCAAACGCGGTCTTGCGCCTGCTGATCTGATAAACGTACTCGCGCCCGATCGCGTCATGCCGCGCATGAAAAGCGATCGGAGCCGTCTCCACCCGCCTCACGCAGATCTCAGCTGGCAGTTTGCGATTGATCTCCGCTGCAATCTGCTCCACCGCCATAGCTTGCCGGGCCCGAAACTTGATGTGCGCCACTTGTCCGCGGGCATGCACCCCCGCGTCGGTCCTCCCCGCGCCCACAAGCTCCACCTCTGCATGCAGCGTATCTTCCGCCGCCACGCGCAATTCTCCCATCACCGTGC
The DNA here is from genome assembly GCA_025356215.1 of Bryobacter sp. Lineage (GTDB taxonomy): Bacteria > Acidobacteriota > Terriglobia > Bryobacterales > Bryobacteraceae > Bryobacter. The sequence continues at coordinate 30,288 of JANXUM010000154.1, forward strand.
GAGCGTTCTTCTGCTCAGCCCAGCCGCTGTATTTGCCGCCGTCGTACTCGATGGTCAGCCGCAGGCATTGGTGCGGGGCCGCTTTCTCAGTCGGTCTCGCCATCGGTTTTATGATCGGTTTCGCTATCGCCACTTAATCGATCAAACCATGTCGCAAGGCAAAGCGCACCAATTCGCTGCCCGAATGTAAATTCAATTTCTCCATGATGCGCCCACGATGCGCCTCCACCGTATACACGCTCAAGTTCAACGACACCGCAATCTCTTTGTTCGTCTTGCCCTCGGCAATCATCTGTAACACCTCGCGCTCGCGGCTGCTCAACAGGTCGATCGGGTCCTTGACGTGCTTGCGGTAGTCCACCAGTACGGCATCCGAAACGGCCGGGCTCAAGTACCCCTCGCCCCGCGACACGGCCCTCACCGCATTCAAAAAATCGTTCTCCACCGCATCCTTCAGCAGATACCCAACGGCCCCCGCGCGCAAGATCTCCCGCACGTAGACGCTGTCCCGGTGCATGCTCAACGCCAGAATTCGCGTGCGATCGTTGGCAGCCATAATCCGGCGCGTCGCTTCGATGCCATTCAGCTCCGGCATCGAGACATCCATCACCACCACATCCGGCTTGGTCTTCTCCGCCATCTCCACCGCCTCCCGCCCATTGGCCGCCTCGGCCACCACCTCAAAGTCCGGTTGCGCACTCAAGATCATCCGAAAGCCTTGCCTCACCACGGAGTGATCGTCAGCCAGCAAGATGCGCATTTTGCGGTTCATGTTCTTCCTCTTCTTCCCTCGCCACGTTCTTCAGCGGTACGATTGCCTCAATCGCCACCCCGCCCATGGCGCTCTTCCGAATGCTCAGATCGCCGCAAACCTGCCGCGCTCTGGCTCTCATCCCGATCATCCCGATCGATGGTGCCTGCCTGCCCGTCAACTCCGTCAGCCCCTTGCCGTTGTCCTCAATCGATAGCTTGATCGATTGGCCCGCTTGCTCGATTCGTACCGTCGCCCGCGTCGCCTCGGCGTGGCGAGCGATGTTCGTCAGGGCTTCCTGCGCGATCCGGAACAGATGCGTCTCCGTCTCATCCTCCTGCCGGGCCGACAAATTCGACTCAAACTCTACCGGAATCCGCGTCCGCTCTGTAAAGCGCTCACACAGCCACCGCAGCGCCTCGGCCAAACCAAAGTCATCCAGGATCACCGGTCGCAACAACTGCGACAATTCCCGCACATTGCCGATCGTCTCATCCAGCAGGTCGATGCACTCCCGCCGCCGCCCTTCAAACTGGTTGGCGCTCATCCCAAACAGCATCGCCTTCAGTCCGGCAAGCGATTGCCCCAGTTCATCGTGCATCTCATGCGAGAAGCGCCGCGCCGATTCTTCCTGCCCATGCAGCATCTGCCATGAAACCTGATTGAACTCCGCCGTCTGTCTCTCCAACCTGTCCAGAAAGCGCCGCGTCAACCAAAGAGCAAGAATGGCAAAGCCCGTCGAGACCGCGATCGACGCCCCCAGCAGCAGGATGAAACCCATCGAAAGCTGTTCGGTTTGCAGATCGATATGGCTCTCGATCTCGGCCGATTGTTCTGCGTCGTCCTTCAAAATCTCGGTCGACAGCGTCACCAGTTTTAGGTTCAAGTCCACCAAGCGCGCAAGTTCCGCCTCTGACAACTGGGACCCTTGCGCCACGGCGTGAATCTCCTTGGCGAAGGACTGCGACAATCGAAGCAACTCCGTCGAGGAATCCCGCAATTGCTGCGAATCGAGCGATGCCGTAATCTCCAGCATGCGGCGTTGCGAATCTTGGATCTCGCCCAGGATCTGCTCCGTGTTCGCCGGGCTCACGCCCTTGCGCTGATAGATCTGGAGAAGCAAGGCCCCCAGCGTTTGCCGTTCCGCATCCACCCTGTCCAGTACCGTTTCATGCGCCAGATGCTCCCGCACCAATTGCCCGATGCCCTCATGGATGCGCTGACTGCGCGTGATCCCCACATACGCCACCACCGCCAACAACCCAATCACCAATGCAAAGCCCGCCCCCAAAACGGACAGCACTCCGCGGCGTTGATCGAAAATCGACATTGCGCTAGCTATTAGTTTCCTATCGATTCCATCAAATTGCTATACCCGAAGCAAGGGCATTCTTCTCCCCTACCCAAGCGAGTGCCAACCGCCTTCAAACCAGCCACAATCAAAAGGATAGTAATGCGAACTCTCATACTTGGATTGGCCCTTTGCCAGTTGGTCGCCTACGGCCAACCTCTCACGTTAGACTCGCTCATCGACGAAGCCATTCGGAATAGTCTCTTTCTAAAGGCCGAAAAGGCAAATCTCCCCATTGCCGAAGCTCGCAAGATCACCGCTGCCCTGCGCCCCAATCCCGTCCTCACTC
>JANXUM010000198.1 GCA_025356215.1 Bryobacter sp.
GCCGTTGCACGACTTCCGACCTTGCGCCGGCTTGCTCAGCCATGTCGAGTTCCCCGCAAGTGCCCGAATCGAAACCTGGGTGGAATCCGGTACGGAGCTTTCCACTTACTACGATCCGCTACTAGCCAAGATCATCGTGCGAGGAGACACAAGGGCCGAGGCTGTGGAGCGCCTGCGCGCTGCTTTGGCTGGCACGGTGATCGCCGGCATTGAAACCAACGTCGACTACCTGCGGGCCGTGTGTAACGGGAAGGCCTTTGCCGACGGAGGCTTTGCCACTTCCCTGCTACGTGAGTTCACTTACTCGACCCAGGCGATTGAAGTTGTCGAGGCAGGCACACAGTCGACCGTCCAGGACTTCCCCGGGCGGCTCGGTTACTGGCATGTGGGAGTGCCGCCGTCTGGCCCCATGGACGACAGAGCCTTCCGCATCGCGAACGAAATCGTAGGCAACTCGCCCGGCGCCGCTGGCCTGGAGTTGTCTCTCATTGGGCCCACACTTCTTTTTCATCACGACGCCGTCATCGCTGTGACCGGTGCCGACATGGGCGTCCCTCGCTGGCAACCGATCACTGTCAAGGCGGGCGAAACGGTACGTTTCGGCCCGGTACAGGGCCCCGGCGCTCGCGGTTACTTAGCCGTGCGTGGAGGCCTCAAGCTGCCGAAATATCTTGGCAGCAGCGCGACCTTTATCCTGGGCAAATTCGGCGGCCGACACTTACGCGCTGGCGATCTGCTGCGCTTCGGTGCGGACACCATTGCGTCACCCGAGACATACCTCGACCCACCGACTTACTCGAACGCCTGGGAGATCGGAGTTACTTACGGCCCTCACGGAGCACCGGATTTCTTTACGGACGCCGATATCGAGATGTTCTTCTCGACGGCCTGGCGCGTGCACTATAACTCTGACCGCACCGGCGTGCGGTTGCTTGGCCCCAAGCCCGAATGGGCGCGCGAAGACGGCGGTGAAGCTGGCCTGCATCCTTCCAACATTCACGACAACGCCTACGCCGTCGGCACGGTCGACTTCACCGGTGACATGCCAATCATCCTCGGCCCGGATGGCCCGAGTTGCGGAGGTTTTGTCTGCCCGGCGACGATCGTGCATGACGAGCTCTGGAAGATGGGTCAACTGAAGGCCGGCGACACGGTGCGCTTTGTCCGCGTCAACACCGAGCCCGCCGTGCTGCGCGGACAGGCCCCTGGCGTGGTGATCCGCGCCGATGGCGACCGCAATCTGCTGGTCGAGTTTGGCCCCAATCAGTTGAGCTTTGAACTCTCTTTCGCGGCCCACTCGCTGCGACGCCAGCTACAAGGCACGCCCGGCATGATCGATCTCACGCCCGGCATCCGCTCGCTGCAAATCCACTATGACGCCAATCGGCTGCCGCGGCAGGAATTGATCGAGCGCATCGACGCCGCCCAGGAACATCCGCTCAGCGAGGTGCCTTCACGCATCGTGCACTTGCCGCTGTCGTGGGACGACCCTCAAACGCGCGTCGCGATCCAAAAGTATATGCAGGGAGTGCGGGCCGACGCCCCGTGGTGCCCGTGGAATATCGAATTTATCCGGCGCATTAACGGGCTGGAATCGGTGGACGACGTCTTCCGCATCGTGTTTGAGGCCAGTTGGTTGACACTCGCACTCGGCGACGTTTACTTGGGCGCTCCAGTCGCGACGCCGATCGATCCGCGGCACCGCCTGGTAACCACCAAATACAATCCGGCGCGCACCTGGACGCCTGAGAACGCTGTGGGCATTGGCGGCGCTTATCTTTGCGTCTACGGGATGGAGGGCCCGGGCGGTTATCAATTCGTTGGCCGCACGACGCAAATGTGGGACACCTACCGGCAACCCAAGCCTTGGCTGCTGGACTTCTTCGATCGCCTGCAGTTCTATTCCGTTTCGGCGAAAGAACTCGAGGACATGCGCGCCGATCGCAACTTTACGCCTCGCATCGAGGACGGCGTTTTTAACCTCGCCGCGCACCAGAGCTTTCTCAAGTCGATTGAAGGCGAAGCCACCGCCTTCCAAACTAAACGGGACCAAGCCTTCCGCGACGAGCGTGACCGTTGGGGCGAGTACATCACGCCCGCGCTTGATGACGCTCCGCCGCCCCCAGAAGACGCTTTGCCGGAGGGCGCGTCGGCCGTGCGCTCCCCCATCGCCGCCAGCGTCTGGAGCATTGCAGTTGAGCCGGGACAGCGAGTGCAAGCCGGTGAGAAGCTGGTGGTGCTGGAGGCTATGAAGATGGAACTTGCCATTACCGCGCCGCAAGCGGGCGAGATAATTGAGCTGCGCTGCGCCCCAGGGGGCCTTGTGCAACCTGGACAAGTGCTGGCGGTGATTCGATGAAAGGGCCGGTGTGGATCTCGGAGATCCCGGCTAAGTCACCGGCCAATGGCCCACTTACAGGATTAAGCTTTGCGCTTAAAGACAATATCGACTATGCTGGCGTTCCGACTACTGCGGGTTGCCCCGCCTTTGCCTACACGCCGATGATCAGTGCGCCGATTGTCGACGCGCTGGAGGCTGCCGGCGCCAAGGCCATTGGCAAGACAAACCTCGATCAATTTGCCACTGGGCTGGTGGGCGTGCGCTCGCCGTATGGCGCCTGCGCGAGTGTCTTTAACTCTGAATACATCTCGGGCGGCTCAAGCTCCGGTTCAGCCGTGGCTGTGGCTTCGGGCCAAGTGGATTTCGCTCTCGGTACGGACACCGCCGGATCTGGACGCGTCCCCGCTGCCTTCAACAATATCGTCGGCCTCAAGCCCACCAAGGGTCTGCTCTCGACCAAAGGCGTGGTGCCGGCCTGTGCCAGCCTCGATTGCGTATCCATCTTCACTCGCGACATTCTCACCGCGCGCCGTGTGTTCGGTGCCGTCGTGAAGCGCAACGCGACTCCCGCCTGGGCCAATGGCCCGTTCCGCTTTGGAGTGCCACCCGCCCAAGACTTGCAGTTCTTTGGCGACGACGCGGCGGCAGCGCTCTTTGACGCTTCGATCGCGCGGCTTGAGGCGGCGGGCGGCCAACGTGTCGAATTCGACTACACGCCATTCCGCGAGACGGCGGAACTGCTCTATGCGGGCCCGTGGGTTGCAGAACGTTACGCGGCCGTGGGTGGCTTTATCGAAGGTCATCGCGACGACGTACATCCTGTTGTTCGCGACATCATCCTCGGTGCCAAGAAATACTCGGCGGCGGACAGCTTTGAGGCTATGTATAAGCTTGAAGCTTTGCGGGGAGTCACAGCGAAGGTTTGGGCCGTCGTTGACTTACTGCTGCTGCCCACCACCGGCACAACTTACAAGATCGCTGAAGTGATTGCCGACCCCGTCAAGCTCAATACCAACCTTGGCTTCTACACCAACTTCGTTAATCTACTTGATCTCGCGGCGTTGTCGATCCCGGCCGGTTTCCGCCCCAACGGCCTCCCATTCGGTGTCAGCCTCATCGCCCAAGCCCACACCGACTGGGCGCTGCTCGACTTGGCCGCACGCCTTGAGGAAGTTCGCCTAACCGTTGTCGGCGCACACCTGAGCGGTCAACCGTTAAATAAGCAATTGACCGAGCGCGGTGCGCGCTTGATCAAAACTTGTAAGACCGCCAAGGAGTATCGGCTCTTTGCCCTGGCCAACACCACGCCGCCCAAGCCCGGCTTGGTGCGTGAGCCCGGCTTTGACGGCCCAGGAATTGAGGTTGAAGTCTGGTCCATGCCGACGCAGAATCTCGGCGGCTTCCTCGCCTTGATCCCACAGCCGCTTGGCCTCGGCACGCTAAAGCTCGACGATGGTAGTGGTGCGCTTGGCTTTATCTGCGAGCCTGCGGGACTTGTTGGGGCAACCGAGATCACCAACCTCGGCGGCTGGCGCAAGTACCTTTCCAGCCGGGCCTGAGCGCCCGGCTATACTCGTCGAACATGGACATCGATGTCATTCTGCCGCCCTCTGGCCGAGGCCCCGGCCTTCTGTTGCTCGACGGATCTGGCCTTGATGAATGCGATTGGTATGCAGCGCGCGGCTTCGTCGTTATGCGGGCCGAGCATCCCGACAGCTTGCCATGTCTTGCCCAGCACTCGGCTTGTAACGGACGCACAGCCATCCTCACCACAACCCACGCTTCGATCGGGAACTTGAGCTTTGAGCGGGGCGGCCTTCATAGCGAACTGGCCCGGTTACGTACTCTCGACTTCTTGGTAACTCAGTTACTCGTGAGCCCGCATAGCCTCGAAGCCATCTCGGGCGCAAATGTTTTGAGTCGACCAGATTGTCGACGAGATGATCTTTGAATTCACTCTCGACATTGTCATGGATTGGACGCTCCCCGGCCTTGCCCCGACCGGCAAGCGGGTCCGCGTGCCGCTGGTTGCCAATTTGAGGATGCAAGGCGGCAAACTCGTGCACGAACACATCTACTGGGATCAAGCCTCGGTGCTAGTTCAACCCGGGCTGCTTTATGCGGCGGAACTGCCTGTGGCGGGCGTGGAGAGCGCCGCCGAAGCGCAAGATCCAAATCTTCCCTCGCGCCATCTTTCCCCATCGCAAACCCATTTCAGCGGATGATAGAGAGAGGGAGCGCAGTGGCGCTCGCCCGAGAAAGGTTTTTTGTGGACAAGAGAATTGCAAAACGTCATAAGCGCCAAGTAGAGCGCGCCAAGAAGAACGTCAAGACGTCAGAGCCCGACCTGAGAACTCCGGAACAGATCCGCGCCGATCGCGAAGCCAGCGGCGGCGTCTCAGCCCGCGGCGGTCTGGGCGGTAGCGACGCCAAACCGTCAACCCATAGCAAGGTTGGCCCGGCGATCGTCAGCACGCCCAAGGCCCCATAGAAGATGTCCAACGCCAAAGCAGGCCTCTTCACCTCACGCTGTCCCTTTTGCCGTTCGATCGAATTTCGCGAAGTGGGCGTGAGGAACTCATTTGAGCGGGCTCTGCTTTGGCTTCGCCAACCCTTCCGCTGCGACCTTTGCGGGCATCATTTCTTTTTATTCCGTTGGCAAGTTCCGGCGCACAGTCACTCCTGAGCGGTAACTTTTGAGTTACTGGCCAGGATAATACTGCCGTTCAGTGTGTCCTGTGAGTTGATCAGGATAAAAGTAGACTTCGCGCAAGTCGCCTGTTGAGTAACGTTTGGCTTGATCGTTGAAGTGCGGTGACTTGGGCGCGCCGCTTTCTCCGCCCGCCGACACGGCCACGGCCTTCACGCGCTCGCCAAATTCCACAATGGCCACAAAGCTGTTGCCGCTAGTGCCGTACCATTTCTTGGTGCCCGGATAGGGTCGCGCCCCGAAAGAGGCCAAAGAACCCCATACCGCCGAGGTGAAGCCAATGGCCAGGCTGTCACCCTTGTCGTCAAACGGATGGACGATGTCGCCCGTCACCCGTTGAAAGCGATTGATCTCGCCCCAAGCCGTCCTCCAAGTGCCAAAGTCAGACTCAAGCCGCGCCGAAGCCGCTGCGAGCGATTCGAGTAGCACGGCACCGGACGCCTTGGTCGCCAGGTACTCCTCGGCCGACATTCCCGACTTACGAACTTCTTCGCGCACCTTGCGCTGTACATCCTCGCCCCAGAACACCGCGAGGGAGGTGGGCACAGACCCCACCGCCCAGCGCAAATCCCATCCCTGCAGAGCGGCAATCTGTTCCGCCAATTTCGCTTTCAGTGGATCTTCGGCAGAGGCCTGGTTCCAGGCACGGATGAGAGCAGGCAACGGCTTCTCAAACCACGGCAGGTAGCTGTCGTATGCCGCCGCCAACAACGATTGCATCGTGAAATCCTTTTTGTTCTCCAACACACGAATCGCATGCAGGCCGCGGGCCGATTCGCGCCCGCTCTCGACATAGGCCGGGTAATCGGCTTTCTTTGGGCTACTCGCGCCGGCCGCAGACCACGGCCAGTTATTCGCGTTGTATAACCAACCGGTCGCGGGATTGAGTAACTGCGGCGACTCCGCCACGGTATGTAACCCCTTCCATTCGGTTGCCGGATCGCTTCCGTCCACCGGCTTTGTCCAGTCGAATTTCACGTCGCGCTTTGGGATGTAGTTGCCGTGGAAGTAAGCGATTTTGCCGCCAGAATCGGCATAGATCGTGTTGTTTGACGAATTCGCCTTCAACTCCATCGTCTTGCGGAACGACGCGTAATCCTTGGTTTTCGTCCGCGAGTAGGACTGCATCAGCGCTTTCATCGGCTCCTGCATCAACCGGATGCTTACCCAGCGCCCGTCCGCCTCGCGAACCACCGGACCATGGTGTGTGCGATAAGTCATAAACTTACGCGAGGCCATGCCCTGCGGGGTGCTGTAGGCTACGCTAAGTTCCGTTGCGATCATAGGTCGCTCGTGATTTCCCTCTTTGTAGTAGTACCGCTCCCCGCGCTTTTCCACCTTTTCGAGATACTCGTCGACGGCATCAACGCCGCTCGACGTATGCATCCAGCCGTTGTACTGATTGAAACCCTGATAGATGAAAAATTGCCCCCACGTGGCCGCTCCATAGGCGTTGAGCCCTTCCTCGCTGGTTACCTGCAACTCAGACCGGAAGAAGAACGAAGTATGCGGATTGATCAACAACAGCGAGTGTTTTGCGCTGGTGTTCGATGGGGCGATCGCGATTCCATTGGACCCGCTCGGTTCCTTGGTCGCTAATTCTTCCACCGCATTCGCCGCTTGCATCCGTGGCCCCTTGCCGTAGAACGCCTCCAATTGTCCGAGGTTGATCGTCCGTTCGATATCTCCGCCAATACTTCCCTCGCTGAAGCTAAGCGCCATCCAAGGCTCAAAGCGTTCGATCACCCGTGGCTTCACCGCCGGGTGCTTGGCGAGATAGTAATTCAATCCATCGGCGAAGGCGTCCATTAAACTCTTGAGCCAGGCCGGACTGGCCGCATACTGCTTCTTCAACGCCTCCGGATCGATAAACAATTTCATTCGAAGATCCTGGATCACTTTGCTTTCGCCTTCGGCTTCGGCAAGGCGTCCCAAGGCGTTCAGGTAGTTTGTTTCAATGCGGTTGAAGTCATCCTCGGCCTGTGCGTACATCATCCCGAAGACGGCATCCGCGTCCGTCTTGGCGCTCACGTGCGCAATGCCCCAATCGTCGCGGACAATCTTGATCTTACGAGCGCGGGCGGCCAGCGCAGATTGCGTCGTGGGCGTCGAAGGCTGTTGCGCGCTCGCAACCAGA